>CAIYZD010000667.1 GCA_903930585.1 uncultured Geobacteraceae bacterium
ATTGGATGACTGGAATAAATGGCTCCTTCTGATGGGCAGATTGAGTCAGACAACCTGAGAGTGGACTGAGATTCTACTGTGTCTTTCAGTGTCGGGAATTAGAGTTATGAAACTGTTTGACAAGGACATCTATCGCTGTTTCAGGCCAGATAATCGGGACATCCGCTTTTGCCAGTTTAGCCGGAATATCAAGGGTTATACGGCTCAGGGTTTCAATCGAGTATATTATTCTGCGGCTCAACATTTCGGCGATTATCAGTGCGCCGAGCAATATCATGAACAGTATGAGCAGCCTGGCGGTATATTTGTCAAAGAGTGCTTTCTGGAAAGGAGCCACCGGCTGTTCTAAAATCAGCTTCCATTCGGCCAGGTCTCCTATGGCTGTTTCTGCGACATAAAATGATTTCTTCCAGCGCTCCGACATGGGGATATTATTAGGCAATTTCGGGGTCCACTGACTTATTATAGTATCAACAGGTTTGAATTCCCCTTTGTCGCGGACAAATGGCGACAGAACCTTTTGGTCAGTCCGGTTGGTCATTATGACACCGCCATTTCGATCCAGCAGTGTATAGAACATTGCGTTATAAGAGAGACTCTTTTCCAGCTGTTCCCGTATTTGATCCAGACTCAAAACGCCGACAATATAGCCTCCGAATTCACCTCGAATAACGACAGGAGCCAGCATAAATACTCTTGGCTTTGGAGTGCCGACCCTCCCGATAAGTACTTCCGAGAGCATTGGCTTTAACTCTTTTTTTAATATGGGTAGATAGGGACGGTCGGCAGCGCTTAAACCGATAGTACTTTTCCCGAGCTCATCAACAAGTGGCGAATAGGCGGTAATTGTTGCCGTTTTGTCCAAAAGTCCCATTTTTGGATAATTGGCATCGGAATTCCTGACCAATTCGAGATATGGCTGCATCTGTTGCGGGGTTTTACTCACTGCTATATTGGCCAGGTTAATTACAGATAATTTTCTGTTTTTTATCCAGGTTACCACATAGTGATTCATCCGCTGACTGTTCTGCATAAGCCCAAGCCTGATATTCCGGTCGGTTTCCTTGAAATCGCCGTGGCTGCTGATAGCCAGGACTACCAAAGCCGGGAATAAGACGAAAGCCGTCAGCAGATTGTAAATAATCTCCCGGTATGATATCAGCGCTGAACGTGATCGGAGTACGATACCGGTGAAGACCAGACGGGCGGTAAGAGCATTGGCTATTCCGTTTAGCGCCTGCTTGGTCATGGTGATATAGGTACTGCTGGGAGGTACATTCATGCATATGTGATAGAAGAGGTAGACCAAAGGCATGCCGATAACGAGCCAGTAGAGGGCATCAGCCAGAACCATTCCCATCTTGCGCCGATTCATCAGCAACCCGACGAACGCAACTTCTGCGGTCAGAATGATAATGGCATAGGGATGATTCCATAAAATGTAGGTATAGCCGGCAATAACGGCAGCAGCAATAATTCCTCGGCCAAGCCTGAAGAATTGCAGCGCAAGCATGGCAAAGATGCTGCCGAACAGAAAATCAATATTCAGGAAGATCGGATACTTGAAGTAATTGCCGGCCAGACCGGCCGTCACCAGGGCGAGAAAGAGCGGAATGCTGTATTCTGAGGATATTTTTGTCTCAGTTGTTGCCATCTTCTCCCGCCCCTCCGGATGAATGCTATAAAAAATAATTTATCAAATTTTATTCAAATTGCAAGTTTGGTGTCATTTTTGTTGTGAATTACACCCCCTCCTTGTATACCTGAAGCATCAGAAAGAGGCATCTATGAAAAAGGTGACAAACAGGTTTAAAGGGAGTCAGATCACAATCATAATTACGGTGATGCTGATCATAGCCGTTATCATTTCGGCCATCGGCGCCGCAGTAAGTTTGCGCAATCACGAAATCGGCTTCTGGCGCAAGCAAATGAGCAACAATTCCCTGGTACTGGCGGAGCATACCTATCAGACCATGGTTTCCGCCTATGGGGCGCTTGACAGCATCGCTGAACGGGTAGGCTCGGAAGGCGCCGAGAATTCGAGGGCATTCCGGGAACGACTCGGTACGCAAAAAATTTATCAGATGCTTAAAAACAAGACCGAACTGCTTCCACAAGTCGATGTGGCATCGATCGTCGCCAATAACGGCGATGTGGTCAACTTCAGCCGTTCATTCCCTCCTCCCCCCATCAATCTTGCTGAACGTGATTATTTCAAGGCACAAGCCGCCAGTAACGATGCGGGTAACTTTATCAGTGTTTCCGTGCGCAACAAAGGCAACGGCAAATGGGTCTTCTACATCAGTCGCAGAATCAACGACCGGCAGGGGAACATGGTGGGACTGGTTCTGGTCGGCATATCCGCCGAGGCGTTTACCCGGTTCTTCGAGCAGCTCGGACTGAATCTTGGCAAGGAAGCATCAGTCGCACTGTACCGCAATGATTTTTCACTCCTGACCCGCTGGCCTACGAAAGTTGATCTGATCGGCAAGGTCAACACGACCGGACCAACGTACTACATCATTAACACGTTAAAGAAAACCGACGATGTTATCTATCTGAAAGCGCCCCGCCTCTCCGCAGACAACCGGAATGTTGCACGGCTCGGGGCATCCCGGATTGTGCATGGGTATCCGTTAATGCTCAATATCACGGTCACGGAAGATTTCTTTCTGGAAAGCTGGCGTCACACGGTTAAAGGCATCGCCGCCCTGACCATGGTCATCGTCGCGGCACTGTTTTCGGCAGCGGTCATTATCGTCAGGGCGCTTCGTGGCCGGGAAGCGGATATGCTTGAGGCTGTCGAACTTCGACAGCGGGCCGAGTCGGCCAACCTTGCCAAAAGCGAATTTCTTGCCAACATGAGCCATGAAATCCGCACTCCGATGAACGGCATCATAGGCATGGCCGATCTTATGATGGATGGCGAGCTGAGCCAGGAACACAGGGGATATCTCCGTACCATCAAATCGTCGGGTGACGATCTTCTTTCGATCATTAACGACGTCCTCGATTTTTCAAAAATTGAAGTGGGTCGCATCGATCTCTACGAATCTCCGTTTTTCTTGCGCAGTATGGTTGGGCAAACGTTGCGAACACTTTCGGCACGCGCCAACGAGAAAGGGCTCGAAATGGTATTCAATGTTGGCCTGGATGTTCCTGACGCGTTGCTGGGCGACCCCGGCCGACTCCGGCAAGTGTTGATCAACATTGCCGGAAATGCGGTAAAGTTTACGGACAAGGGCGACATACGCGTGATAATAAGCCTGCTTGACGAAGCGGCAGAAGGTGTACTGCTCAAATTTGATGTCAGTGACAACGGGATAGGCATGACCCCTGAAGAGCAGGGACGTATTTTTGAAGCATTCGAACAGGCTGACGCTTCCACCACCAAACAATTTGGCGGAACCGGTCTCGGCCTGGCTATTTCAAAGAGACTTGTGGCCTTGATGGGGGGGGAAATAAGTGTTGTAAGCACGCCGGGAGAAGGGAGCTGCTTCAGCTTTACCGCCCGATTTGCCTTGCAGGAGAATGTGGTAGTGCCAGCTTCGTCTACTGTGGAGCTGGAAGGGATTTCAGCGCTCGTGGTTGATGACAATTCCATCAATCGACAGATGCTGAGCGGGTTTCTGACCCGTTGGCATATGACGGCGCACCTTGTCGGCAGCGCTGATGAGGCGTTCACTGCACTCGCTCACATGCATGAAGAAGGCACACTTCCCAAAATAGTATTGACCGATGTTCATATGCCCGGAATGGATGGGTGGGAATTTGCGGCAAAACTGAGGCGCCATCGGGAATATGACTCCCTCCGGATCATCATTATGCCCAGTGCGGGCATCCGCGGCGATGCCGGACGCTGCAAAGAGCTCCGCATTGAAGGGTATCTGACCAAGCCGGTAATCCTTGAAGAACTTCACGATGCCGTGACTGCGGTTATCGGTGGGCATGAAATTAAGACCGTTGAACTGGTAACCCGCCATAGCCTGCAGGAGAGGCATTCACGCTGTTCCGTTCTGGTAGTCGACGACGTTGAGATAAACCGAGAATTATTGCGCATTACCCTTGAAAAGCAGGGGCACCAGATAACTATGGCCCAGAATGGTCAGGAAGCGGTTGATCAATTTTCAGGCGAAGTATTCGATATTATTTTTATAGATATGCAGATGCCGGTACTGGATGGTTATGACGCAGTACGCCTGATTCGGGCATTGGAGAAACAGCGGTCGTCAACAAGGACTCCGATAGTAGCCATGACCGCATACGCCATGCAGGGAGACCGCGAAAAGTGTCTGGAAGCCGATATGGATGGGTATCTTTCCAAACCGGTAAGACCGGCCGATATCGTTGCAACTCTCAATCAGTTGGTTGCTGACCGGGGAGTTCAGAGTCCGACAGTTCCGGCCGACCAGCCCGGTATAGCGTATCCGGCGCCTCCGGAAGAATCAAGCGAAGTCTTTGCCCGAGACGAACTGCTGGAACGGCTGGGTGGCCATGAAGAACTCATGGGTAAGTTCATCGATATGTTCACCAGGAATGTCAATGGGTATATGGAATTACTCAAAGCCGCCGTTCTCTCTGGAGATGGTGAGCAGATCCGGATTCAGGCACATACCATCAAAGGCGCAGCGGGTAATATCTCTGCTCTGCGGGTACACAAAACCGCCGCAGTCATGGAAACGCATGCACGGGAGGGAAATGTGGAGGAGGCCACACTACTTTTACCGCAACTCACAGCAGACCTGGAAGCGTTTCAGCGTGAGGTCGCCACGTAACCGCCGGCTATTACGTTCATCATCAACGGCGAGTATTCTGAAGCGTTTATTCTCCATGAAACACCTCTTCCGCCATATTTAGGCACGTCGTCATGCTGATTACGCGCTTCATTTCGCTTATAAGTTCTCTGGATTCAAGAGGTTTTGAAAGATATCCGTCAAAACCCATTTCATGAAAGCGTTCTTTATCCCCACGCAGCGAATGTGCAGTCAGCGCTATTACTGGCTGATACCTGGATGCTTTTGCTTCTGCTGTACGGATTGCCTTTATTGCCTCCTCGCCATTCATTATGGGCATCTGAATATCCATTATGTCTAAAAACGGCATTTACTCACGCAACGGCGCAACGAAATTCAATTACTGATAAAGTTTGACGGCGTCACCAATCGGGGTCAGGGTGTGGGATAAAACCGCATCTTCATACCGTTTGCAGTATAGCAATTTCAAATAATGATGATAGCTGGGAAAATCGGAGGTGAGCTTCGAAATTTCTTATGACATGGGTAGACATAATGGTTGTCAGTCGCCACACAGAAAAGATGAAAGACCTGCCATCCTTGTAAACGTGGGTTATGCTGTAGGGTAGGAATCCACTACGGCTCAGAGCCACAACCAAGGAGGCAGGTCATGAAAAAGTCTATCACATTTGTTGGTTTGGATGTTCACAAAAACTCCATAGCAGTAGCTATTGCTGATGCCGGTCGCAATGCCGAAGTACGAAATTACGGCATCATCGGTGGTACTCTTGAGGATCTTGATCGTCTGGTAAAAAAGCTTTCTTCCTCTGACAAAGAACTTCACTTTGTCTATGAGGCTGGTCCCCTGCGGTTATGAAATATTCCGTTCTTTGACACTACGTGGTTTGGAGTGCGCAGTATGCTCTCCGGCACACATTCCCAAGAGTCCGGCTGACCGTATCAAGACAGATCGTCAGGATGCTATGATGCTTGCTCGACTTCATCGTGCCGGTGAACTGACCTACGTGTTCGTTCCCCGCGCTGATGACGAAGCAATGAGAGACCTTACCCGTTGCCAAGAGGATGCCAAAAGAGCTCAGCGTGTGGCGCAACAGCAACTGGGCGGTATGCTGCTTCGTCTGGGTTTCAGATATTCACGTGACAACTGGACGAAAGCACATTTTGGCTGGCTTGCTGATCAAAAGATGCCGACGCCCTCACAACAGGTGGTTTTTCAAGAATGCATCCATGCCATCAAAGAAACAACGGATCGCGTTGACCGGTTGACCAACCAGATTGAAACGCTGGTTCCGACATGGCGTATGGCACCTGTTGTAACAGCCTTGCAAGCGCTTCGTGGCGTTTCGATCATCGTTGCTACCACCACGATAGCTGAACTGGGTGACCTGACAAGGTTTGAGAGCCCCAAGAAACTCATGGCCTTTCTGGGACTTGTGCCATCAGAACACTCCAGTGGCGAAAAGAAGCAACGTGGCAAAATAACCAAAACCGGTAATGGCCATGCCCGCAGAGTTCTGGTAGAAGGAGCCCACGCGTACAGCTACCCCGCACGAATGACCCGCCTGATACTCAAGCGCCAAGAGGGCTTAAGTCAAGAGGTCAGAGACATTGCTTGGAAATGCCAGGTGCGACTGTGTGCCCGATTCCAGCGATTGGTGGCAAAAGGTAAAAGCCGCAATGCGGTTGTAACCGCAATCGCCAGAGAACTTGCCGCCTTCATGTGGGCCATAGCAAACAAAACGCCGATAGCAGTCTGATACAGTTTCTCAAAGAACAACGTACTGGAGGAAGCATGAAACAGTGACACAACATCCAGGATATATGCGGGGTTAGAACCACGTGAGGAGAATCCTCGTCGCCCCTATGGGATAAGGTTTACCGAACTCCCGCTTGTAGACAGAGGCAGCTCCGCGATGAAGACAGGTCTTGCGGTAAACAACCCGCGTATATCAGAACGATCAAACGTCGCAACACAGGTTCTGCCCCGGCATATGCCCTGGAAATAACAAAAAAGCATAACCACTTCTAAAAGTGGGCAGGAGTACTATTTTCTGTTTGACAACTGACAACCATATCAGGGGCGTCCCCTGTCGTTCTGGATATAGACGTTCGGCGGCGCCGGCTGATAATCGCTGATGCGGAAATTCACATTTGGAGAAGCTATTTCCGCAGAAAATGCGGCATTGGCTTC
>CAIYZD010000668.1 GCA_903930585.1 uncultured Geobacteraceae bacterium
AAATCAGACTGAATGCGCCGACTACGAAACCGGTCTTTTCATTTTCAAACCAGACGTCCAAAAACGGTTTGTCCGGCCCCTGATTAGTAAATTTCTTGACTTCCGCCATCAGGCACGCTGATTCGGCACTTGTCGGTCCTTTGACAGGAGGCAGCTCCGGGGCAGCGTGGCACCCTGAACAGGATTCCTTGTTAAAGTAATGAACCTCCATAACCTGCGCAGCGGCGCGGCCGTCAAACTGTTTGCTCCAGGTGGCGCCGGCGTCGGCGCTGTGCAACACTACACCGTCATGCCCCACTACCCACCCATCCTTCGGCGTCGGAAAATGTACCGCCAACAGGTCGCAACTGACCGGCACCGCAGCTTGAGTCCAGTTCTTTCCCTGGTCGTCCGAATAAACGATATGGCCATGCAGACCGACACTTACCATGCGTTTACCGGCCAACGTAACGCCGACGAGCATCTGTTTTGCGGCATGCGCGTTCGTTGCCGCAGGCGTGTCGAGAACATCCTGAAAGGAGGTGCCGACAGCAAATACAAAGTATGCGGACAATAGAAGGGCTGTTGTCAGCGTTATAAGAATGATTCTTGTTTTCATAACTTCTCCTGATTAGTGGTACATAATCCCTGTGCCTGATTATTTATGGTACAGACGTGGCACTCCCGGCCGGCACCGTTGTCAACCGGGAGCGCACAATTATTACGTTACTGTGTTACCTGACGCCTTCACTTGCCAGAGAATCTGCCGTCCATTCTTTTGGCGGCCACGCTTTATGAAGGTGTGTAATCCCTTTCTTGTTAGTAACCGGAAGGGCGTTTATCGCGTAAGAGTCCGTCAGCAGGTCATGAACAAGGAAGCTATCACCAAAAACGCACGGTGAATCGTAGCTCGGGGTCATGTACGTGAAGCCAACACGGTAGAGCTGCCCTCTGCCGTCGTACTTGTCGTCAGCAGCCATTCTCCAACTGTCTTCATCCAGATAGCATATCCGTTTGCTGTAAAGATGACGTTTGCCCGGCTTTAAGTCGGCCTGTACAACCCAGACACGATGCAATTCCCAGCGGACCAGATCAGGATTCAGATGTTTTCCTTTTAACAAATCCTTTTCATGGTCGGTGCTGTACAGCATCTTGTAGTCGTTATAGGGGATATACATTTCTTTTTTACCGACAAGTTTCCAATTGTACCGCTCCGGAGAGCCGCTGAACAAAAACAGGTCATCCCACGTCGTTTGTCCGCCATATATGGAACAGGGGGTGTCAAACGAGAGGTCTGGAGCAAGTTTGGTACGGCGTTGGCCGGGAAGGTACTGCCACCCTTTTCGTGCGTTGTGTGCATAGTCGATCGGATCGATAATCAGGAATGCTTCGCCAATTCGACGGGCAGGGCCAACGTAGTTAACCTTGAGCGCGTAAAAGTCTTTTGAATTGGGATTGTTCGGATCGTAATACGGAAATTCCTGCTTAACGTTCCCCTCGCTCTGCATGGTCGGTCTGCCGCTCGGGTCTACGGTGTAGGAACGGTATCGTTCTTCATAGCCCACATCTTCGTAATGCAGGATGTGATTCCAGATTGCTTCTACACCACTCTTCGGAATGGGGAACGGGTAGCCCGCGTGGGCGCCGGTAAAGGCCAGGCCGTTATCGGTGAGCTTGGCGGACGTTGCGTGCTTTTTGGTGTTCTCCAAAACATATTTAGGGTGCGCCGCAGAACGATGGGTCTCGTAGATGTCCATGCGGAAACTCGGGTACTTCTTCAACATCGCCTTGGCGCCCTCTGAAAGTTTATCGGCATATTGGGCCATATTTTTGGCGTTGATCGAGAATTTAGGCTTTTCTCCCGCATACGGATCGGGACGCCAGCCGTCATTTTTGTAGCCGGCCGGTGACTTGGTGTTGCCGCCGGTGTACTCAGGAATCGTGCCTTCCTTGTTTCCGGCTTTTTCTGCGCCGATCATCGTCAGGTTCTTACCGAGTTGCGCCGCTTCATCAGCGGAAACCCCTCCCATGGCTACCCCCGCATATGCCAGCACACCACAACCTGCAAGCAAACTCTTACGTAACAGCATAATTATTTCTCCCTTTTTTAGAATGATGTTTTTAATGTCAACGACAACAGGTCGCGGTCTTTGAGTAAGGCCATCGGATCTGCCGCGCCCTGACCACCAGTGTTAAGTCCCGGGGGCAGAATCTGATTTGCAAACGGATTGCCAGCAATGTT
>CAIYZD010000669.1 GCA_903930585.1 uncultured Geobacteraceae bacterium
GACAGCTTGCGCAGTCTATCCTCAACCCGTTTGCGCTCGGTGATATCACGAATAATCTCAACAGATCCGGTAATATCACCACGAGAATCACGAAGCAGTGAAGCGGTACTTTCTATATGGTGTGTGACGCCGTCCCGTTGGTAGTGCCGGCATGCCGAATGGATTTGACCATCCTTTAACGCCTTGACGGTAGGGCAATCCTGACAGGGTTCGGACAACCCAAAAATTTCGTGGCATGCCGTACCGGTCAAGTCGCCGAATAATTCTGTTGCGGCCCTGTTCTGATACTGAATCCTGTAGTCAAGATCCTTGATGCTGATCCCTTCACCAAGACAATCCACAACAGTAGTGAACTTGATCTGTTCCTCTTCAGCCCGTTTGCGCTCGGTAATGTCAAGCTTGACACACACGAGACCGGCAATAGTGCCTGCCGCATCCCGGAAAGTTGATTTGTTATATTCAAAATCACGAAATTTACCTGGAGCGACCTGTACGCGATTTTCAAAGATCTGAATACCCGGATTTTGTAATAGATCCTGATCCCTGGCATGGTAATTCGCAGCAAGTTCAGGAGAAGCGGCAATATCAAAAAAAGTTTTCCCGCGCAGATGTTCCGAAGAAAAACCTGTCATTTGAGTATAGGCACGGTTGCACCCCAGATACCTGCAGGATGCATCCTTGTAATAAATCGGGCTCGGTACCGTATCAAGCAGGGTAGTGACAAATTGCAGATTATCAATCATGGCCTTTTCGTTCTGCTTTTCGCTGTTGATGTCTGCCACTGTCAGCAACAAACATTCCCCGCTCTCTTGAGACTCAGAGTCCCGGACGTCACGACGTCCGGACAGGCGAACCCAAAGTAAGGAACCATCTGCACGGCGCAGGCGTACATCAATGTTTTTCTCCTCCGGTTTATTGAAAAAAGCCCTGTAGCGGGCAAGAAAGATATCCCGGTCTTCGGAAATCATGAACGAGGAGAATGGGGAGCCGATTGCGACGCTCCCAGGGGTATCCAGCATAATGCCAAAAGTCTGGTTGTGCTGGAGGATCATGCCATACGCATCAAGCGACAAATATCCAACCGGCGCGTGATTATAGAGATTCTGAAATTTATCCTTAGCCTGCTGGAGCTTGTTCTGGGCCTGGAGCAGTTCCTCATTCTGCATCTCAAGCTCTATCTGGTGTACGGACAGATCGTGGATCAGTGTCTGGACATCCTTATGCAGCAGGTTGGTCCTGGGGTCATTTGACTGCGCCAGCAGCGCCTCGGCCCGTGACCGCAATCCCTGGAATGCTTCATTATCGCCTTTATGCATTACTGCCCCTTCCGTTCCGTTCGTTTGAACTTTTTACACTGCTATCGAACGCGCTTGAGCAAAAGTTTCCCGCACCGAAGTAATCCATGTGGCGTCAAAACGCTGTGAATCAGTCAACCAGGTTTCGATGCTCCGTGAAGTATCCGCCCTGATTTTCGCCTTTTCATCACATACTGCCGAGACAATAAGAGAACCGGTCCCGCGCAATTTTCCACCCAACTCATTGGCCGTCCTCTCACTAAAAGTATGACAGAGTGCGCCGAATTGCTTTTCCTGAATGTGTTTGAGACGCTCTCCTTTCAGCCATTCCATAGCTTCAAGGAGCCGGCCATAGGTAGCCTGTTTTTCCGGGAGAGCCTTTCCAAGTTCGTTGTAAAGATGGCGAAGCTGGCACTCCAGGATTATGCGTGGCATGCCCCTGACAGCCAGCAAGTCTCCGCACCATGCAATCTTGGAGATAATGAGTGTTGTGGGGAGTTCCGAAAGGGTGGCCAGCCAGGCCGAATCACTGTTACCGAAACGCTTCCCGCGTTCCCCATATCGCTCGTCTAAATACGGAAACTCTTCGCGGCAGAGCCTTCCGGAAGTGATCGCAGCTACAATCTCTCTTTTGTCAACAGGCACAGTATGATTTGCAGCTTCAGAATTTATGCTTGAAGCCGAAAATCTCATGCCTTCCGTTGAAGGCAACGGGAAGAGAGCTCCGTGTATTTTTTCCAGGAAATCAAAAGCCTCACGGGTTCCGTTCAGCACCCGGTCGGCTGTCTTATCATCAATGTCAAAACTATTCATAAGTCCCGAATAGATTGCCCAATACTCATCCGTTCTGTCGCCATATCCCGAATAAAATCGTGCCCCGTTAGATTCATTAATGCCAAATGTCTGCTGTACGTCAGGCATGTGAACCCTGTTGCCAAGCATGGTCCCCTGCAGAACATAAATATATCCCATCAAAGAAACGGGGTCTTCTCCCGCCAGGAATCGTATTCGCGCAGCCATGGTATCAGTGTGGTGCCGTACTTCAATTATTTCCGGAAATAGTAACCTTTCAAAACAATCAAGGTCGCGCGTCAAGTATACAAAACGTCTCTCTTCGATTCCCATGGCTGTGCAAACTGATGGTTCCATTATGGAAACCGTCTCAAGCAAAAGCGTTTGGTACACAGTGCCAGATTCTATGATTTGATTAATATACGAGAAAACTCTCTCAAGTGTGCCAAAGAGTGAGGCAAAAGCGCGCAGTTGACTGACGTACGATGCAAGCGGCAGCGTCCCGTTGGATAACGCAACAATAAAAGGGATATTCTCCAGCCTGGCATGAAGAGGAAGAGATTCCTGTTTCAGCCGTGACATCAATAGGTGGGAATTTTGTCCCATGCTTAATGGCCTTTCTTTGATAACATTGGGTGTTCTTCCGCATATAGTTCACATAAGCCACTTCCCGATTAACTTTGCAAGTTCATTCTTCCTGGCAGCGCCATGACCGGGCTGATGCTCGGCGACATTGACGCAGTTCGTCTGCAGCGTACTTATCGGTAAATATTTTGATCATGGTCAGAGTGTAATGTGTAACGTGACGGATGTCAAAGAGAGTTGCTTTGTCTGCAATGCATCGACGCTCTGCTCAATGCTGGTGACGTTTGCGGGATGCGGGATGCGTGTGACTTTTGTGCCCGACAGTGAACTTAGCAAAAAAACCGGGTATTGAATTTTGTGATGTGGAAAACGAATAATAATTTAAACATACGTCTCATTTTTTGGGTTGACGGTAGATAATCAATTGAACGGAGCATCATTTTCTCAAATGCTGAATTCCTTCTGCCAAAAAATAACTTTATCAGAGCATGTCAGGACATGCCTGCAATGATGATCTTGTCAAAAAGGGGGATTCCGCTCCAACTCAAAATCCACTCTGTAGCGGATGGTAGAGGAACCAGTCCCAAAGGGTATTGCCAGCTCTCACTGTTCCGGAGTGTCCCCTGGTGGCTTCCTTAGTCATGGGTGGGCAAAGCAAGGCTGGTTGCATCATTGATCATTACAGAAGCTTTTGTGCGGCTTTAGCATTGAGGGTAAAAGTACTGAGTGTGCGAAACAGTGGAACTGTTTATTGCTGCTTCTTCCAGGGAAACTCTTTATCGTATGCCGCAGAATCTGTCCAAACAATCGGAGCATTGATCTGATTTTATAATGCTTATGTTTGTTTTCTCTTCAGCAGGATACATGGTGACGCCGGAATCCATGAGAACCTTCATTGCGATATGACGCTCTATATAACGTGCCAATTCCATGTAAGACATCGTTGGTATGCCTGTCTCAAGTATAACCACAACAATACCACCATGCTTGACATGATAAACAGTGCCACTCAGCTTTATATAAATACGAGAGTTCTTCGTAGCATCAAGGTTAGTACAAAAACGCACAGTAGTTCCTTTAATCGGTACGGGAGCGTCTTTGTCCAGTTGGAACGATATGGATTTGATGGACATTTCTAAAATATAACTACTCAGCAAAGCTCCATCACCCATTTCAAGGTAGGCGGTTTTTACACCATCAGGGGTAATGCGAACCGCTCCGCGCCGATCGTGCACATGCCCGATTTTATGAACCAATCCGTCAGCAAATTCAACCGTCAAGGTTTTACTTCCGTAGGTATATATTTTCGAGACGCCTTGCTGGTTGTAAATGTAGTCACTGACGGGCAGGTTAATAATTTCTTGCAATTCGGCATCTGATTTACCCAATACTTGTTTTGCATCAATGTACACACCACCGAAATAGAAGGTCATATATCCTCCGGAGATAGTATTTTTGTCCTGGGATTGCCCTTAATGACCGCCACAAAAACAAAAAACGCCCAACTTAAAATAAGTAGGGCGCATTTAAAATCTCGCCCTCTTTAGGCGGCTCGACTATCCTTCCTTGCGGAGTGGGACTCGGTAGCTTTGCGTCACCGGATTACTCCGGGTTTGCCATTTCACAGAAGAGGGTATGTTCCAATAAAGTAATTACATGTATAATTTAAGAAAATTCTCCTGCGTTGTCAATTATTATATTGTTCCGTTTGTTAACATGTTCCGGATAACCAACTTACTCCTTTGGTTTGCCAAGCCCTTCAAGCACATTCTCGTCAATAACCGTCTTGTATTGTTTCTTCAAGTTCGCTTTGATCTGATTATAAGCTTCCTGCTGCTTTTCTGATGTGATCATTTTTTCTATCTCTTCTCTAACCTCCTCGAACGGCAATTGAGCGCCGCTGCGATGATCAGTTCGCTTGATGACGTGAAATCCAAACTCTGTAGTGACAACGCCGGAGATTTCGCCATCCTTCAATGCGACAACGGCGTCCGAAAATGGAGCAACCATTGCGCTGGCTTCAAACCAGCCGAGATCGCCACCGGCTTCGGCGGTAGAATCAACAGATTCTTTTTTTGCCAGTTCTTCGAAGGTAACTCCGGACTTGAGTTTCGCGATAATACCCTTTGCTTCCGGCTCGGTTTTAACCAGGATGTGACTTGCACGATATTTATCACTTGCCACAAACGTGCTCTTGTTTGTTTCATAATACTTCGTCAAATCAGCGGGCGTGACCGTTGTGCCCGCCACGATGGTGGCTTGCAGGTACCGGTCAACGACAATTCTCATTTTAAAATCATCCAGCTGTTTTTGGACTTCTGGAGTTCTGTCTAGCCCCATTTTAACGGCATCCAGCAAGACCATTTGCCGCACAATCAAAGAATCGAGCATTTTTTTTCTGCCTTCCGGTGTCGCTGCTTTAGCCCGCAGTTCTTCCGGTAAATACTCCGTATCTCTTTTGAGATCAGCTACCGTAATCTTCCCGGATCCGGCGATAGTTGCCAGCACGGAATCACCCTCTCCAGCTCTCGAAATCTGTACGTTTGCGGTCAAACAGACAACCAATGCCACCAACAACATTCTTTTCATTTATTACCTCGTTCAGTTATAAAAATACCGGCAGCAGCCGGTTGGAATAGATGTTACAATGTAGCGCACATTCAAGTAAAAGTCATGTGCCATTTTAATCTGTTTTTTTCCTTGACAATGTCCTCTCTTTATAATAACTCTAGTTTTACTAGACTATGATATCTAAAAAGACTAAATACGCGCTTAAGGCGCTCGGATATCTTGCGGAGCACTCCACGGGTGATCCAATTCTGATTTCCGAACTTGCGAAAGAAGAAAATATTCCAAGAAAATTTCTTGAGGCAATCCTCGTTGCTCTGAGAAAGGGCGGTGTGCTGAAGAGCAAGATCGGCAAAGGGGGGGGATATATGCTGGCGTTACCGCCTGCCGGTATCACCATTGGCAAGGTAGTCAGCATTCTTGAAGGTGGTTTTGCCTTGGTTGAATGTCTCAACGATAATGTTATCGTTGTGTGTGAGGAGTGTGGTGATCCTGCCTGTTGCGGTATCCGTCTGGTGATGAGTGACGTAAAGAAAGCAATAGATTCGGTGCTTGAATCAACAACGTTGGCTGACATGGTTGAAAAAAGCGATTCCGCCCGGCAGCAGAAATCTAAAATTATGGATTTTAGTATTTAATTTTTTTGGCATAAATGCCTATCTAATCTATAGACTAAGGCAATAACAAAAGGAGAGCATATTATGAGCAAGATCTACGCAGACAACTCGCAGTCAATTGGCAATACCCCCCTGGTGAAGTTGAATCATATTGTTGGCAATTCCAAAGCCACCATTCTTGCGAAAGTGGAGGGGCGTAATCCGGCCTACTCGGTGAAGTGCCGCATTGGCGCCAACATGATCTGGGACGCCGAAAAACGTGGCGTTTTGAAGCCGGGTGTGGAGATCATTGAACCGACTTCAGGCAACACCGGCATTGCTCTTGCGTACGTTGCCGCTGCCCGTGGCTATAAACTGACCTTGACCATGCCGGAAACAATGAGTATTGAACGCCGTCGCGTACTCGCTGCGCTGGGAGCAAACCTGATTCTTACCCCCGGTTCAGAGGGTATGAAGGGGGCCATCAGCCGGGCCGAAGAAATTGCCGCTGCCGAACCGGAAAAATATTTTTTACCGCAACAGTTTAAAAATCCGGCAAATCCTGAAATTCATGAGAAAACGACCGGGCCTGAAATCTGGAACGACACCGATGGCGCCATTGATGTTCTTGTCGCCGGGGTTGGTACCGGTGGCACAATTACCGGCATTTCACGGTACATAAAAAACACGAAAGGGAAGAAAATCATCTCGGTCGCGGTGGAGCCGAAAGAAAGCCCGGTTATCAGCCAGAAACTGGCCGGTCAGCCCATTCAGCCTGCCCCCCATAAGATCCAGGGAATTGGCGCCGGTTTTATACCCGATACCCTTGATCTCTCTGTGGTGGATCGTGTTGAACAGGTGGAAAGTTCCGAAGCGATCGAATTCGCCAAGCGTCTGGCAAAAGAAGAAGGGTTGCTGGTCGGAATTTCTTGTGGTGCGGCAGTGGCGGCAGCGGTGCGGCTTGGTCAATTGGACGAATTTGCGGGTAAGACCATAGTAGTAATTTTACCGGATGGGGCAGAGCGATATCTGTCAACGGCTCTGTTCGAAGGGATCTAAAAGAGAAAAGGTAATACATTCGGTGCTGACCAGAAAACTGGAGGCCGGTTGAGATGTCACTCAGGTGAGCTCGTCCGGCCTTTTGTCGTCTAACGGATCGTATCGAGAGAGGGAGATTGTGTGTCATATAACATCGCATTGTACGGTAGAAGTGGCTCGGGCAAAACAACGCTGGCTGCAAATATTGGTGCTTCACTGGTGGAAGCTGGTTTCACTGTAGTACTTGTGGGGTGCGACCTTGAAGGCGAATCATGCTCGCTGCTTCATAACGGCCGTACAAGGGAACGGTCCGGCGTCACGGCGGAGAGTGTTATCCATCTCGGATATAAAGGTATCGGGTGTGTTGAACCGGGAGAGCAAGTCGCTGCGGGAACAAACAATGCTGCCGGAATAGACCGGTTTTTACGAGAACTTGAACAGTCGCGCTCGATTGAAAAATTCGGCCCCGATTATGTCCTGTACGATCTGTCCGGTGAAAATTCCTCAGCTGCGTTGCATGCCGTTATGCACCAGGTCAATATCAGCAGGCTGTTTGTGGTCACAACCGCCGAATTAGGGGCATTGCAGACAGCCAACGATGCTTTCCGGTTTCTGGAACGGTATAATGACGAGGTTGAAGTGCCGGTTCCCATGGGTGGCGTAATTCTCAACAACATTGCAAGTTCTTTTGAAGAAGCCTTTGTCAATGATTTTGCCTATCACGCCAACGCACGGACAATTGGAAAAGTTCCACGTTCACGAGTGGTCCGCCAGTGTGAACTGTACGGGAAAACGGTAATCGAATTCCGGCCGCAATCAAATCAGTCATACTATTATCGCCGCCTGGCAAACCAGATTGTGGATGCGACAGAAGCGATATATTCCGGAAATCTCCCCCAACCGATGTCGACA
Organism: uncultured Geobacteraceae bacterium; assembly: GCA_903930585.1. Taxonomy (GTDB): domain Bacteria; phylum Desulfobacterota; class Desulfuromonadia; order Geobacterales; family Pseudopelobacteraceae; genus JACRCG01. Next base: position 7,787 of record CAIYZD010000669.1, read on the forward strand.
GAACGTCTGCGCGCCTGGAGTCTTGAATGGGCGGACCGGATATACTCTCTCGAAAACGGATTGGTATCGGATGGTGCGGCAATTTAGCAGCTCGTGCCGAACTGTTTTTTTAAAATAAAAACCTATAAAAACTATAGTATTAATGTAAATAAGGAGATAGTATGGCAATAGTCGCTGAAAGCGTCAGGAGGTACAGCACCTTCTTCAAAAAACAGCACGCGACAAGTGTACTTGATTATGGCACAGGAACCATGCGCAATGCGCTCTTTCTGGCGGATCAGGGGTTTACGGTTTTTGCCGCAGACCTTCCTGAGCAGGTTGCCAGATTGCGCGGCTGCCCGGCAGTCAGCCTTGTCGAACGCCTCATGGCGACAGATGAACTTCCTGACTCACGTCTCAACGTTGATCTGGTTCTCTCCACCTATGTCTTCAACATTATAATGGAGAGCGGGCTCCGGAACGCATACGTAAAAAATGCCGTAGCCAATCTGAAGACAGGAGGGTATCTTTTGATGGAGGTGCGCTGCCGCAAAAAACACGAACAGTGCCGACCGACCTGCAGTGGCTATTTTTCAACAGCCGAATGTTCGAAGGTTCTTACTCACGAGGAACTTGATGCCCTCCTGAATCCTCACGGATTACGGCGCATCAGCCATTATTACCGCAGTCACGCGGTAAGCGCCATCTATCAAAAATACGAAAGCGGGGAGTGTGATTGGTCTATTGGGCAGCAAAGGGCTCCCCAACCGGTGACACTCTGCTGACGTTCTTCAGGGCACGGGTTGTGCCGTCAGCCGCCGGATAACTTCGCGGCACGGAATGCCCTGCTCGCGGGCGATGCGGCGGCAGTCATCATACTCGGGTGTTCCGCGCAGATACCGTCCCTGATCGAAAATTTGCTTGAAGCGTACCGGCCCAAAGGGGGTCTCAATCTCTTCGCTGTGCCGTTCCAGTTTGACCCGGCTCGCAGGGTAATAGCGTACGCCGATGGCCGAGGTCTCAACCAGCACAAGTCGCGTCAACGCATCGAGCTGCGCCGGGCGGCAGAGAAACGAGAGTTGCGTGGCGGGGCGGTTCTTTTTCATCTGGATCGGGGTGAAAAAAACATCCAGCGCCCCCTCTTCCAGCAAGCGTTCCATTACGTACCCCAGCACTTCCGGCGTGGAGTCGTCAATATTGGTTTCGACTATAAGGATGTCGTCGGCAGTAGCCGCATGCTCCTGCACGTGGCCGAGGAAAGCCCGCAGGATGTTGGGGCAGTCGTCAAAATCCTTACTCCCTGCTCCGCTGCCGCTACGTGCAAGTATCATGGCCGGACGTGGGCCGGCGCCGGTTGCCAGGGTCGCTACGATGGCCGCTCCGGTCGGCGTCACCCGCTCGCCGGGGCCGCACTGGTTGTGTACCGCCAGCCCGTTCAGCAGTTCGGCAGTGGCCGGTGCCGGGACCGGCAGACGACCGTGAGCGGTCATGATAAAGCCGCTTCCCAATGGCAGAGGTGCCGCATACACCTGCTTAACGCCGAGATACTCCAGGCAGATAGCAACGGCAGCGATATCCACGATAGAATCAACCGCCCCGACTTCGTGAAAATGAACATCCGATACGGCCACTCCATGAACTTTCGCCTCAGCCTCAGCCAGACGGCGAAAAATACGCCGAGCCTTTTCCTTTACCGGTTCGGAGAGGGTGCTTTCGGCGATCATGGCATCGATACCGCCGTAGTGCCGGTGGGTGTGGTGGTCATGCACCGCAACAGTAAACGAGAGTGCTGGGAGATGGTGCCGTTCTGTGCGGCTGGTTGACAGCTGGTAGGAACCGTCCGGCAGGGAAAGCTTGAGCAGTTCCGTTTGCACGTGTTCAAGCGGCACTCCCAGATCGAGGAGTGCTCCCACACACATATCGCCGGAGATGCCGGCATAGCAGTCGAGGTAGAGAATGGTCATGCTACTCTCCGGCATGAATCTTTTTCAAGAGCCACGCAATATTTTCGCCCAGCACCTGCATATTCCGCATACCTTCCTCATCTGCTTCCACCTCGCCGATCTCGCGGCCGATCCCCATGTTCCAGTAGTTGGCGCCCGGTACGATCATCTGGCTGATGTGCAGGAAGTGCTGGATGGAGTCGAGCGCATGAATTGCGCCGCCCCGCCGTACGGCAATAACTCCCGAGCCCACCTTACGCCGGTACAGGCCTCCATTGGCTCCGCCAACCCGGCCGGAACGCTCGATGAGCGCCTTGAGTTCAGACGTAATATCGGCAAAGTACGTTGGCGAGCCGAGAATAATGCCGTCAGCCGCCACCATCTTGTCGATGCAGTCGTTGACGATGTCATTCGTGACTGCGCAGTGCCGGTCCAGATTCTTCTGGCACATGTTGCAGGCGGTACAGCCGCGGATGACGTGCCCCGCCAGCTGTATCAGTTCCGTTTCGATCCCCTCTTTTTCCAACTCGGCAAAGACCCGCCTGATAAGAATCGCGGTATTGCCGTCCTTACGCGCGCTACCGTTGATGGCGATTACTTTCATCTCGGACTCCCTTTCCCCATTACAGCGCTACGTCAAGCTCGTTCTGGAAGATCTGCTGCAGGGTCTGCTTCTTCCTGATCAGGATTAAATCTCCGGAGCGGGTTTTCATGACTGCCGGTGGTTTGCGGTGCGAGTTGTAATTTTCCGGCGACATGCTTTCGGAGTAGGCGCCGGTCCCGCCGATTACCACGAAATCACCGATCTCCGGTTCGGCAATCAGGACCGGTACGATGTTGCCATCGCCATCCAGGCGGACCGAATCGCCACTTTCGCAGCATCTGCCGACGATGCCGAACGGTTTTGTTCCGCTTGCCGGAATGGTGTCATATTCGCTGGAGAGGAGCGTACCGTCCTTCCGTACGATGGTTATGGGGTGCTCAGAGCCGTAGAGCAGCGGTCTGGTCAACAGTTCCATGCCACCATCGACAATCAGGAAGTTCAACTCGTTGGTCAGTTTTTTGTCGATGATCCGGGTAATGATGTGACCCGAGTTTGCCACAACAAAGGTCCCCGGTTCGATCTCCATTGTCAGTTTGCGCCCGGTCGTCTCCTCGAATTCGGCAATCCGCTGAGCGGCGTAGGCTCCCAATGAAGCAATATCGGCCTGTTTTTCACCCGGCATCCTGGCTACCTTGAGGCCGCCGCCGAAGCTGACTCTGACCGCATCGGGAAACAGGTCGCGGATAAAACCGAGTTCACGGTCGATATTTTCGCGCCACTTTTCCGGAGCGCCGCCCGATCCGATGTGGACATGAACCTGGGTAAAACGGAGCCCCATCTCGTCGGCAAGAGCTTTCACCGTAGGAACGTCATTCAGGTGGACACCAAAACAGGAGTATTCACTGCCGGTATCGCGGGTCTGGCTTTCACCGCCGCCGGCGGCGCCGGGATGCACCCGGATGGAGAGTTCGATACCGGTTTCCCTGGCAAAACCGGCAATGAGGCGGAACTGGGTCAGGGAGCAGACATTGTATTTCAGGCCGGACCGGATCATCGCTTCCAGCTCTTTTCTCTCATCGCCGGTCGGAACTTCCTGGGTTGTCAGCATCATCCGGCTGTAGGGGATGCCCGCGATATGCGCTCTGGCCGCTTCGTCAAGCGACGAACAATCTAGGTCGAGCCCCTTGTTGGTCACCACACGCAGCACGGTGCGATCTGAGTTGGCTTTCATGGCGTATCTGACATGCAGGCCAAACGGATTCGGCATGTTCAACAGCTGGTCGCAGCTGTTTTCGATATATTCCTGATCATGCAGATAGAGTGGCGTCCCCCATTTTTCGGCTATCTCCGGTACCAGCGTTGCATCAAATTGTGTCGGGCCAAAATGTTTCACTGTCATTTGTTCATCCTCGCTATTTTGATATGCCCAGCCATCCATCAGTGAAACTGCTGAGGGGGCGCGTAATCATGGTCAAATCCTGAATTTACAGATGTTACCCTTCTCGGCATGCATTTTCCACTGTTTTTCTTCAAAAACATAATTAAGGTGTAACAAAACGGCTCTTTACCCTTTGCGTTTCTGACGTCTTTGCGGTAATGAACTGACAGATATGAATCCGGTTCAAAGGACGTTTCCCATGCCCACATTCTCGCACCGTCTCCTGCTTCTCTCTATCTGTGCCATCCTCCTGAATGCCTGTGCAACGACGCACCCGGTTGCCACCACACGTGACACAACCCCGCGCCTGGCCGTGATTTCCGCATTTGACGCGGAGCTGACAAAACTTCGGGCTGCCGCTACGATCACCGGAACAACGGTAGTGAACGGACGCACCCATTATCTGGGGACGCTGGAGGGGCATGACGTGGTGCTGCTTTTAAGCGGCTACAGTATGGTCAATGCCGCCATGACCACCCAGGCGTTGTTCGACCACTTTACGGTTAAAGGCGTTGTCTTTTCCGGCATCGCCGGCGGGGTGAACCCCGGCTTGCAGGTGGGGGATGTGACCGTGCCGGCTCAATGGGGGAATTATCAGGAGAGCCTGTTTGCCCGTGAAACCTCCACCGGTTTTGATCCGGGTCGATTTGAGCCTGAACACAAAAACTTCGGTATGATCTTCCCGCGCAGCAGTTCAGTGCCGGTTGTTGGCGGCGTGCCGGACAAATTGGAAAAACGTTTCTGGTTTCCGGTAGATGGGGCGGCGCTGAAGAGTGCCGAACGGCTGGCTGGCCGCGTCAAGCTCAACCGCTGCACCGCCGGCGGAGAATGCCTGGAGAAGGAACCGCGACTGGTGGTGGGGGGCAACGGTGTCAGCGGTCCGACGTTTGTGGATAATGCGGCCTACCGCCAGTGGACGTGGGAGACGTACAAGGCCGATGCACTTGACATGGAAACCGCCGCAGTGGCTCATGTGGCGTATGTCAACAGGGTGCCGTACATCGCTTTCCGCTCCTTGTCCGATCTGGCCGGGGGGGGGAAGGGAGAAAATGAAGAGGAAATTTTCGGCAAACTGGCAGCCGACAACTCGGCGGCGGTGGTTATTGAGTATCTGAAGCAGAGCAAGGAGTAATCACATGCATCGCTATTTCGATTTCACCGGTAACGGCACCAGCTACAAGCAGGAAATGCTGGCAGGTTTGACGACGTTCCTGACCATGGCGTACATCATCGTGGTCAATCCGGCGATTCTGGAAGCGGCCGGTATTCCAAAAGGTCCATCCATGACCGCTACCATCATTTCCGCCGCGTTCGGCACACTCGTGATGGGACTGTATGCCAAGCGCCCCTTCGCCATTGCCCCGTACATGGGGGAGAACGCCTTTATCGCCTTTACCGTGGTCAAGGTGCTGGGATATTCGTGGCAGATAGCATTGGGGGCGATCTTTCTGGCGGGTGTTCTGTTCACGCTGCTGACGGTGCTGCGCGTGCGGAAGTGGCTGGCCGAGGCGATTCCGCAGAACCTCAAGTACAGCTTTGCCGTCGGCATCGGGCTGTTCATGACCTTTATCGGCCTGAACGAAGTCGGCATCGTTGCCATTGGGGTTCCGGGCGCCCCGGTCTGTCTCGGTACTATTTCCCATTCCAACGTACTGCTGGCCATATTCGGCTTCGGCCTGATGGCCTGGTTGACCGTCAGGCGGGTGCCTGGCGCACTGATTATCGGGGTCCTGTCGGTCACGCTGCTGTCGATTGCCATGGGCGTTACCCCCCTTCCGACACAGGTTGCCGGATGGCCGTCCACTCTTGCGCCGATTTTCGGCCAGATGGACATTATGGGGGCCCTCTCCCCCAAGGCATGGCCGGTGGTCCTGATCATCTTTGTCATGGCTTTTGTCGACACCATCGGCACGCTGATCGGTCTGTCGGCACGGGCCGGTTTTCTCGATGATGAGGGAAACCTCCCCGACATAGAACGCCCCATGCTGGCCGATGCCCTGTCAAACCTGGTGGCGCCGCTCCTGGGCACCACTACGACCGGCGCATTCATCGAATCGGCTGCCGGAATCGAAGAGGGGGGAAAAACCGGTTTTACGTCGGTCGTGGTTGCCGGGCTGTTCCTGCTATCGCTGTTTCTGACGCCGCTTCTGACGGTTGTCCCGGCCCACGCCTACGGCCCGGTGCTGATTATCATCGGCATCTTCATGATCAAGCCGGTGGCGCGGCTCGATTTCGATGACCTGACCGAGCTGATCCCGTCGTTTCTGACCATCACCCTGATTAGTTTTACCTACAACATCGGTGTTGGCATGACCGCCGGGCTGCTCTCCTACCCGCTGCTCAAAACCGTCACCGGTCGCGCCGGGGAAGTGCCCCCGGCTCTCTGGGGGTTGGCCGGGTTGTCACTGCTGTTTTATCTGTCATATCCCTATCACTAAAAGGAGAAATCAGTCTAATTCGGTGCCAAACGTATCAAAACAAGTTGTGGTCAGGCAGACAGCCAGCAGGCCGACGTATGCACCGGCGATGACGTCGCTGAGAAAGTGGTAGTCCGTGGCAACCAGGGCTACGGCGAGAACCAGCATGGCTCCGATTGAGAGGGAACGGGAGCGGGGATAGAAAAGCCAGGTGGTGGTAAATAACGCGGTAAAGACCGCCATATGGCCCGAGGGGAAACCACTGTAGATTCCTCCTCCCTGGAACCAGTGGAAGTTGTCTCTTGCCTGGCCTGCAAGCCAGATGCGTGTGTTGGTTCTTCCAAAAACGTACTTGAAAAACCCTTTCATGACATAGGCAAGCGGCAACGCGCAACCGGCAAATTGGGAAAACCGGGTTTGCTTGTTGATGACCCCTTCATAGCTGAGAATGAAATAGATTCCCCAGAGAAGTCCGCTGCCGATACAGACCAGCGCAAGAAGAAAATCCGGAATATTCGAGGTGCCGGTCAGGAGCAGTCTGCTGGACCGTAAGAGTCTCATGGCGGCACGCGCCATCCATGTATCGACAAATCGCCAGCTGATCAGGACGGCCAGGGTGACGGGCGGAAAGCTGTACGCCACCGTTTTAAGGTTCATGATGCGGATGTGTGTGCTCCTGTAAGGTGAGGACATGTGACGGATTCCGGACAAGGATACCACACAATTTCTTTTCAGTGGTAACGGTTCTTGTTTGTCAATGTGCAATTGCCTGTAATTCTACACGACTGCGAGGGGACGTCTCTTTTTCCGGTGCTTTGAACATGGAGTCGTTTTTCTGGAATACCCGTTCGGCCGGTACGCTCCCCTGTATTATCAAGTAATTCATAACCGCCACCACGCGCTCGTGCGCCAGGTCCTGTAACTCCTGTTCGCCGATCAGGGTGTTGGCGATGATCAGCTTCCTCATTTCATCGGGTGGCAGATCCTTGACGAGGCCCAGAACATTACGAGGTTTGGGAAAATTCTCCTTCTGGTATACCGCTGCCAGGTAACGTGGGTATTCTTCAGGATCCACCCGGATTGTCGCGGCGTTTTCCCCTTCCTTTCGTGTGCCGGCCGTGCCAAGGGCGAGGAGCTTCTCATTTTTCATCCTCCGGTCGAGCAGTTCGCTCCGGTATTCCTCGCGGTCCTTTTCCTGATCCACGTATCCTTTCAACTCAACTTTCAGGGCTGGCCGGTCCAGCAAAATAGCGGCAAGCGCCTTCAGTTTTTGTTCTTCCTGCGGAGAGAGGGCGCTGCTGCCATAGGTGAATTGAACGGCACTGAAATCATGACCGCCACTGAACATGGACGAAAGTAACGAGAATGGGGAAGTGACGGCCTTGACCAACAGGTTTTGCACAACCTGGAGCGCAAGCTTCCAGATGCTGAGCTGTGGGTCGTCCGTGCGGCCGCTCAGCGGGACATCCAGATGGATC
>CAIYZD010000670.1 GCA_903930585.1 uncultured Geobacteraceae bacterium
CAGACATCAAGTTCAAGGCGGGAGACATGAAACATATCTTCAAAAAAGTGGTCGCCCCGTATCTCCCGAAAAGATTGCTTGAGCGCAAGGACAAAATGGGATTCCCCACCCCCCTGACTCAATGGCTGCAGGGTGAGGCCAATACGTTCATCCTTGACATCCTTAATTCAAACAAAGCCCGGCAGCGCAAAATAATTAACAACCGCCAGGTGGCCGAACAAATAGACAAAGAGGCCAAGTTCAGCAGGCAGACTTGGGGATTTCTCTGTCTCGAAATCTGGCAGCAGACCTTCCATGATCAAGCAGACAATTTCAAAAAACTCATTCGAAATGAATAGAAACGGAGAACAAACATGAAAGTACTTATTACAGGAGGATCCGGCTTCATAGGCTCAAACCTTACGGATCGGCTACTCACCGAAGGCCATCAGGTTGTGGCCATTGATAACTATGCAACCGGACGACGCGACAATCTCACCCCGCAATCCGACCTTAAAATCGTTGAAGGAACAATTGCCGACCAAGCCCTGGTTGATCGCGAATTTGATGATTTCGCCCCGGAAATCGTCGTCCATGCCGCATGCTCATACAAAGACCCGAACAACTGGATCGAGGATGCCCGTACCAATATGCTGGGCAGCAACATCATCATCAAAGCCAGTGAACGTGTTGGCGTGCAGCGGCTTATCTACTACCAGACCTCTCTCTGTTATGGCCTTCACCCCAAGGAACAGCCGATTACCCTCAACCACCCGATCATTCTTGAAGGCAGCAGCTATGCAATCAGCAAAACTGCGGCAGAAAGTTATATTGACCTCAGCTCCTTGGACTACATATCCTTTCGGCTTGCCAACGCTTATGGGCCGAGAAATCTCAGCGGTCCTCTCCCGACTTTCTACCATCGCCTGACCACCGGCAAACCTTGTTTTGTAGTCAACACCCGCCGCGACTTTATCTTTATAGACGACCTTGTCGACTGCACGATGCTGGCCATCCAGGGTAAAGGCCGTCGAGGTCCGTATCATATTTCATCCGGATCGGATTATTCCATTGAAGAACTCTATACTGAGGTGGTCAAATCCCTCGACATGACTCCTGTCTATGAACTGGAGCACCGTGAAAGAAGCGAGGATGACGTTTACACCATCCTAATCGACCCCAGCAAGACGATTGAAGATTTTGACTGGCAGACCAAGACAGCACTAGATTCCGGGGTGCCAAAGGCAATCAATTATTATAACAAATTCGGTATTTCTGAGACCTATACCCATCTCAAGGCGTCCAAATAATTGGCTGCCCAAACCACCTGGAAAACTCCTGTGAACGTATTTACCCAGTCTTCAACTCTTGTTATCGGCGGGGCTGGCTTTGTGGGCAGCAATCTCGTCCAAAAACTAGCGGAAGCAGGTTGTTCCCGAATCGTCATTGTGGACAACCTGCTCTCAGCTGAAAGAGAAAATATCCCGTTTCTGCCGCAGGTAGAATTTATCCATGGCTCCATAACCGATGATGCCGTCCTGGCCGTTCTCGATGACTCCTTTGAATATATTTTCCACCTGAGCACCTACCACGGCAATCAGAGTTCCATGCACTCTCCTCTGGACGACCATGAAAATAATACACTTACCACCTTGAAGCTTTGCGAAAGGATCAAGGGGTTTCGAAAAATCCGCAAAGTTGTTTACTCTTCAGCAGGCTGCACGGTGGCTGAAAAAACTTTTGACAAAGCCAACGCTACTGACGAGGATGCGCCGGTTTCCCTATACCTGGACAGTCCTTATCAGATTTCGAAAATCATTGGCGAACTCTACTTCAACTACTATTTCAGCCATTATAGGATGCCAGCGGTCAAAGCCAGGTTTCAAAACGTCTATGGACCGGGCGAAGTGCTCGGCGCCGGCCAATGGCGCGGCACACCGGCAACAGTCTGGCGAAATGTCACCCCGACCTTCATATACAAGTCTCTCAAGCATGAAGCCTTGCCC
>CAIYZD010000671.1 GCA_903930585.1 uncultured Geobacteraceae bacterium
AATGCATTTGCTCTGGCCGATTATACGCCGTTGCTCGTCAATGCCCCTCAAGGGAACTACCCGTTGGGAGTCTGGCACGAACCGTCTGTTGATGAACTGATAGAACAGCTGGAATACGCCTATCAGAACAGGGATATACGGAAGGGAAAAGCGATTGTGGCCGCCGATGACATGAAAAAACTTGCATGGGACAAGGCGGCTCGGCAGTTTGATTATCTGGCAACCAAGCTGAGTAATTCCGGGCGATTTGTAAATTCGCTCCAACAACTTTCTACCATGTCATAATAATGCCTGATCTACAGGTATGTTGAATTGGAGAAGTAATGAGAAATATCAAGACTGTACTGTTGTCTTATGTTTCGTATCCCGTTACAACGGCCGTCTACTTTGAGCGGGCGCTGAGAAAATCCGGTAGTGTTGTGACGATCGGCCCAAAACTTCCTGAGATAATGATCGAGAGATGGAACCTTCAAAATATGAAGCTCCCCATTACCGATCATGATATTCCTACCTCGTTTACGCCGGATATGGCCGAATTATTTCCCATTATCAGCGGCAAGGTACAACCGGATCTCTATCTGTGGATTGAATCGGTCGGTGGTCACTACCCCAAGAACCTTGATGCGGTCACCTGTCCCAAAGCCTGCTACCTGATAGACTCCCATCTTAATCTTGCGATGCATCTGGAATGGGCAAAAAAATTCGACATGGTGTTCATTGCCCAGCGGGAGTATCTGCCCGAGTTTCGTAAACAGGGGATGCGGACACACTGGCTCCCTCTGGGATGTGACCCGGAGGTACACTGCCGCGTCGAGGCGCCGAAGGTCCATCCCGTCGGATTTGTCGGAGGGGTGCAGAGCGGATCGCGCCGCGAAGCGCTGCTTACAAAATTGTCGAACCGGATTCCGGTCCACTATGAACGGTGCTTTTGGGATGACATGGCCCGGTTGTTCTCGCGGTCGCAGATCGTTTTTAATGAAGCGGTCAGGAATGACCTGAACATGCGGGTTTTCGAGGTTATGTCCACCGGTTCACTGCTTCTGACGGATATCGCCAGGCAGAGCGGTCAGGACGAACTTTTCCGTGACGGGGAAGAGTATGCGGTCTATCGTGACGATACCATATGTGATGTTGCCCGTTTTTACCTGGACAATGATACGCTGCGTGAACAGATTGCCACACGTGGACAGCTTCTGGCCCATAATGCGCATACCTATGCACATCGAGTAGAAGACTTGCTGACAGTTGTCCTGAACGGCAAATCCGATACCTTTACGGCGGAGGAATTGCGGCAACGCTCCCTTGCCGGCGTACCTGCCATTGACGCGGACATCACCAGTGACGTCTGCATCAGTAGCGCCCGGAGGAGTTTTATCATACCGGTCCTCGACATGTCCCCCGCCAGTGAGTACAACATAAGTACCCTGCTGGACGATCTGGCAGACATCGCGGGAGACGTCATAGTCATATTCAACGGTCAGGAGGTAGCGGAACATTTGAAAGGGCATCCCCGCATCACGCGGTACGCCATTTTGAAACAGAACATCGGTGTTGCCCGCGCGTGGAACCTGGGGTTGGAGATGGCCGTCACCCAAACAGCGTTTATTGTAAATGCCGATCTCCATCTGGAACAGTCGGCAGTAGATACCCTGGAAGAAGCGCTTTATGCGCTTCCCGATGCTGCCTGTGTCGGCCCTCAAGGGAGCTTCTTCGATTTTAACATGGCACGGGACTATACGTACTTTGATAAGGGAACGTTCGACTACCCGCTTGCGGTTGATGCGGTTTCCGGCTTCTTCTTCGCGCTTAAGCTGGAGCATTTCAACCGGAAGATCATCCGTTTCGAGAACGGGTTTACCCCCTGCTATTTCGAGGAATGGGATTTAGGCTTGCAAATCAAGCAGGCCGGGCTGAAAAGCTATATCGTACCGGCAACTGCGTACGATCACCACTGGAGCGGCAGCATCAGGGCGCTCAGGGAGATCCGGTTTTACGAGAAAGCAGAAACGGCGGGAGAGGTTCTTCTTCGCAATCGGCGCCTGTTCCTCAATAAATGGCGCGGCATCGCCGGGCGTACGGATAACGTGCAGCTCCTGGAAAGCGGGTTTCAGTCCTACGCTGCCGACCATGCCCGTACGCTTGTTGCCGAAGGACGTTATGGCGATGCTCGACAGTGGCTGGCGGATGCCGTACTACGCTGCCGGGAAAGTATGGAAATGGCTGGTTTGAGAAGATTTATCGAACTCCAGATCAGTAAGTCCGATTGGGAATTGTGTGCCGGCTGACGATCCTGAAGCATGGTTTAACAAGGGGATCGCTTTCATGGAGGCAGGTGATTATACTTCCGCTGAACGCTGTTTCCGCCAGGCACTGAACCTTGCGCCGCACTCCCTGGAAACCCTGCTGAA
>CAIYZD010000672.1 GCA_903930585.1 uncultured Geobacteraceae bacterium
CATGATGCCAGGTTTTGTCAGTGTGTCCATGGGTTCCATGTTCAGCTCCTTTTATGGTTGAAATTACATTAAAATTACACCGTTTCTATTGCTATACTATGTAAAACAAGGTTCGTCAAGATAACTTATAAATAATATAGGTACTTGAACGTATTTTTACTCTTCCATCTGCGTCAGCTTCCCTTTAACCTCTTTTTTTTGGGCGGGACTGGCGTTCGGCAGCGCCATTATCTGCCGGTAGATTCTGACCGCTTCCCCCCTGTTTCCCTTGCGCTCATAAATTCTTCCCATTCCCTGCAGTGCCAGAGGGTCGTTGTCGTTTGCCAGGGGACGGTAGGTCGTCTGCGCTTCGTCCAGCCTGCCGGTCCGCTCTTGCAGGATGCCGAGATTGATAACGAGGCTTCTGTTACCAGGGTCAGCTATGGCCGCATCTGAAAAAAGTTGCAACGCCTCCTGACTGTTCCCCTTTGAAGAATATGCAATGGCTGCATTTATCATGGCGGGAACGTAATCCGGTTTTTTAGCGAGTGCCCGCCTGGCTTCCCTTACCCCTTCGTCAAACATGCCGAGATTGTTGAGAGCCGCTGCGGTGTTGTTAATGATAATAAAATTATCCGGATCAATCTTCTGGGCCTTGCGGTAGTTGGTGAGCGCCAACCTCCAGTCGGATGCCTGTTCGGCTGAGCGGGCCGCATACAGGAGCGCATCACGTTTTGCCGTGTCGATCCTGCCTGAAGGCGCCGCTGCGGGACTGGTCGCTACAGGACCTGGCTTAACCGGCAGAGCCTTATGTGCCGGCTGAACCGCCGCCAATCGGTGGGCTGCTCCTGTGCTGACAGGCAGCTTGTGCCGGGCATATTTCCGTTTCACTGCGGCACGGTCTTCTGCTATTTTCCGATCGAGCGCCGTCTCAGCAGGCTTTTCGGGTTCAACCATTCTCGCCGGAGCCGTTGGGGCAGTAATAACCGGAGGCGCCGGAACAGCAGGGACTACAACGAGTGGCGGCTTCACCGGCTGTGGCGCCGGCGCCGGTTTTTGTACCGGCAGTAGTGTGGTCAGTCGCTCAAGCTGGGTCACGGCAAGTATACCAAGAGCTATTGTTGCCACCGAAACAACCGTTATCACTATGTATCGGCTCTTGAGGCTGCGGACTTTAGCAGGTATATCATGCACATGGGTGAGAGTCGGAGGAATATCCTTCCCGCTGGAGGGACCGCCGCTGTTTTTCTTCGACAGAAGATCCGCCAGAAGGCTCATGAAATGTACCGGGTGCTGGTCATAAGAGTGCCTATACGTTAGTTTGTTTCAGTTTCGGACGGTACAGGTCCGTTGATTCTTTATAGAGATACAACAGGGTCTGCGGGTCCGGCTGACCGGTGACTTTGAGTCCCTTTGAAGCTTGATACGACTTGAGTGCGTCTGCCGTTCTATGGTCAAACACGCCGGTTATCGCTGCCGGCGCTCCCGTGCGGGCAAGCAGTTTTTGGAGCGCAGCGGTTTCATTGCTCCTGGCTCCCGCCGCTATCTGTGATGGAATCATCTTGTGATTTTTCCAAAGTAGAATGGCTTTGCCATGCCATACAATCTCCATGTCATGACGAGTGAGCATGTTTTTTCCGGCAACTGCCGGGGAGATGGCGTATTCCGCCCCGGAGGAGCTGATCAGTGTTGTGTAGATCGCCTTGCCGGAGGAGGACGTTCCTGTAACTATTATTGCCGGGTAGTCAAGCTCAAGCAGCTGGTCGAGTGTTCCGTAGAAGTACAATAGGTGCATCCCTCTGGCACCGGCCAGTGCTTCGAGATATTTCTCCGGAGCGGTGTCCGTTGCGGTCAGCTTTGCAGCCGGATCGATATGCCAGGTATGAGCAAGTGAATTGAACGAGGTAAAGGCTGTTTGCAACGGATCGGCTACGGCTAGCTCTTTTGCGACGTTTGCCGTAAATGGGTTGCCTGTTGATGCGGCAGTTGTTGTAGCGCTACTCCGGTTCACCAGCCGGACCGAGGAAATCGGCGCTGTCACCGGTTTGACCGGTGTGGCGGCATTTGTGGTATTGGCGGCAGGATGAGGTGAGAACAGGGTGTTGAAAAGATGAAAGTAGAGTGATGCTCCGGCTCCGGCCGCGAGGATCAAAACGGCGGCGAGAACGGCAATAGTGCGCCATGTCGATTTCCCTTCACCGGATACGGTCGGTTTTGTCGTGGTACTCTTTAAGCGCCGCTCTCCCGAGGTTGACGGCTTGGTGGCGTTATCCGGGGTCGGAGGTTCCATGACATCCGTGGCCCCCTTTTGTACATGCTTCTCGAAAACTTCTTTGCTGCCATCCAGAAAAGCGGACATGAGCCCCCGTGAGGCTAACAGATTGATCGTACGGGGTATCCCGTCAGAGAGGGTGAAGATCAGATCTTTTGCCTTTTGGTTGAACAATAGTGAGCTGTTGCCCCCCTTGATCAGCCGGGTGTTGATATAATCGGAGCTTTCCGCTTCGGTGAGCGGTTTGAGCTGGACACGGACCGTAATACGTTGATTCAGCTGCCGGAGCGGAGCAGTGAGCAGTTTCGTGCGCAATTCCGGTTGTCCGATCAGGATAATCTGGAGAAGTTTCTCCTTTTCCGTTTCCAGATTGGAGAGGAGCCGGAGCTCCTCCAGAGTTGCGGCGGGAAGCTCCTGTGCTTCATCTACAATGATGGCGACCCGCTTGTCGTTTGCCGCATGGGTGAGCAGGAAGCTGCGAAAGGCTTTCAACATGTCATTCTTGCTCTGGCTGAGCGGAATTTTGAAATCATCCAGAATTGCCCGGAAAAACTCATCCGGTGAGAGGTGCGGTGTCATGATCAGGGCAATTTCGGCCCGATCTTTCCATTTTTCGGTAAAAAGCCGGATAATAGTCGTTTTGCCAGTACCCGGTTCACCGGTCAGGACGCAGAAACCCTCTTTCTGCGTGACGCAGTATTCAATCGAGAGAAAAGCGGTGGAGTGGGCCGGGGAATTGTAAAAGTAGGCGGTATCCGGTGTGAGACGGAACGGGTCATCGTTGAGCTTGAAAAATGAGAGATAATCCGTTGCCATACTTTGTCAGCCCCTCCTATGCCTTGCCAACCTTGGAGACAAGATCGTAAATCGGGAGCAGTAGCCCCATGATAATGATGGCGAATAACCCGCCGATAACCGCCATGACGATCGGCTCGATGATCTTGCCAAGGTTGTCGGTGGCATCGTCCAGTTTCTTCGTGTAGTACTTAGCCAGAAAATCCAACTGTTTGTCAAGGGTTCCGCTCGTTTCGCCAATACGGATCTTGCTGATGACCAGTGCAGGAAGTATATTCTGTCGTTCGAGAGATTCGGAAATAGTGCTGCCGTTCAGGATGTTATCTTTTGCCTTTAAGAGATTGGCGCCGAAATATTCGTTCCCTATTGCCGGAACGATCAGATCAAATAACTTTATTGGCGAAATGCCGGTAACAATCATCATCCTGAATTGCTCTGCAAACGTAGCCAGCAGTTTATTGAAGATAATAATTTTCAGGACCGGGATTTTAATCAGGATCCGGTCCCGCAGGTATCTGAACTTCGGATGTTTCCCCATCAGGAAGATGGCCAGCGGTACCAGAATCAACGCAAGCGGAATGAGTTTCCAGTGCGCCTGGAACAGGTTGCTGGAGTTGATGAGCATCAGGGTCAGCGCGGGAAGTTTGACCCCCATCCCCTTCAGCGTTCCGGTCATGCTGGGAATAACAAACAGCATCCAGAAAACCAGGGCTCCGAGTGTGGCGACAAAGGCAAAGATGGGATACATGAGCGCCTTTTTAATGGCAACTGACAGGTTCTGCAATCTCTGAAGATGTTCTGCTGCTTCCCGCAGGCTCTCATCCAGTCGCCCGGTTTCTTCTCCAACCGCAACCAGTGTCCTGATAATGTCCGGAAAGAGCCTCCCCTGAGCCTCCAGTGCCGCTGATACGGTGCTCCCGCTCTCAATCCGTTGCTGGATATCTTCCAGTATCGGCTTGAAGGAACTGTTAGTCGTCGATGAGAGGATATCATCCAGGCATGTGATTATCGGTACCCCCGCTTTCAGCATGACAGAAAAACTCTCGGTAAACTCCAGGATATCAACCCGGCCGATCTGTAGCTCAAGAAAGTACCTGACGAGCAGGGCAGTCTGGCTGGACGTCTCCCGGATTGAAATAACGTAGAGCCCTTTGGCACCGATGTCCCTGGATGCTACTTCCGGAGTTTCGGCGGCAATGCTCCCTTTAAGGACCTTGCCGGTGTAGTCGGTGGCGCGGTAGGTGAAAAATTTCATCCTGCCACCCTTTGTACCTCTTTGAGGGTCGTGTGGCCGGCGGCGACCTGATTGAGCCCCTCCAGGAACATCGGCACCATCCCGCCCCGCTGTGCCGCCTGAAAGATGGCTTCCATGGAAGCGCCGGCGTAAATCAACTCCTTGATTTCCGTATTCATGACCATGACCTCGGCAATGGAACTCCTGCCGGCATATCCGCTGTTGCCGCACCGGCTGCAACCGGTGCCGCGGTAAGCTTTGGTGATGTCCAGACCCGCCCTGCGGAAAATTATATGTTCTTTCTCGTCCAGTTCATACTCCTCTTTACAGTAGTGGCAAATCTTGCGCACAAGGCGCTGAGCCAGGACCGCCAACAGGGTCGATGAAAGAAGCAGTTTATCCATCCCCAATTCCAGAAGGCGGGGTATGGAGGCGACGGCGTCGGTTGCATGAAGGGTGGAGAGCAGCAGATGTCCTGTTATTGAACCGCGTATGGCAATCTGGGCCGTTTCCCTGTCACGAATTTCTCCCAGCAGCATGACGTCCGGATCCTGGCGCATAAATGTTCTGGCGGACGACGCAAAGGTATAGCCGGTCTTTTCGTTGACCTCGGTCTGGCGGACGAAGTTCAGGTGATATTCGACCGGATCTTCTATCGTAATGACATTTTTCTCCAGCAGGTCTATCTCGCGAAGACAGGAGTACAATGTGGTTGTCTTGCCGCTGCCGGTTGGTCCGGTGATGAGGATAATACCATGGGATTTGTTGAAAAGTTCCTGCATGGTTTCAACGAGGTCTTCGTTGAGACCGAGAGTGGAAATGTGTTTGAGCGCACCGTTCGTGGAGAGAACCCTCATGACGATATTTTCTCCGTAGATGGAAGGAGCGGTCGAAACGCGCAGATCGTATTTCTTTTTAAGAAAAGCCAACGTAAAAGCGCCATCCTGAGGAAGTCGCTGTTCGGTGATGTCGAGTTGGGCCATGATCTTGATGCGCGATGCCAGTGATGTCTGGATAATTTTCGGGAGACAATGGCCGTAGGTCAGCACGCCGTCAATGCGGTAGAAAACATGTAACACCTCATCGGAAGGGGTCATGTGGATATCGGAAGCCATTTTCAGGATGCCGTCCATGATGAGAAGTTCGGTCAGCTCGGGAACGACAGCACCCGGGACGGCATCACCGTTTTTGAGGGTGGCGGCAAACTCTTCCAGGCGCTGTTGAACGGAGTTCTTCGAAAAATAGTAGGCTCGTTCAAAAATGTCTCCGTAGGCGTCCTGATCTACGAGAAAAACCTTGGGTGGCTTGCCGGTCAGGCGGAACGCGTTATCGACGGCAACGACGTTACTGGGAGTCATGACTCCGATAGAGAGGATGCCATCTTCCAGTTCCAGCGGGATGTAGCCGTTATTCAGCGCCGCTTCTTTGGGTATGAGACGCAGAGCGTTGTCGGACAGGTTGAAGGTGCGAAGATCAAGATATTCGAGACCGGACTGGAGGGCAATGGTCTGGGCAAACTCCTGCGAGGTCAGGAAGCCGAGCGATATAAGCGTTTCACCCAGTATTGTACCGGTCACCCGTTGCTGAATGATCGCAATCCTGAGCTGTTTGACGCTGATCTTCCCGGTCGAGACGAGGAGATCTCCCAGGTTTTTCGGGGCTAGTGACACGTGTCTTACCTGTCCGTACTCAAGTGTGCCTCACTCATTGTCAACGATGTGAGGGCGCAGTAGCAGCACCAGTTCTGTTCTGGTCTCTGAAGTTTTTGTTCTGGTAAACAGTTTACCAAGATAAGGAATGTCGCCGATGAACGGAATTTTTTCATCATTTGAGGACTCGTTCTTAGAGATAAGGCCGCCAATAATTACCATCTGACCGTCACGCATCTTTACTGTGGTCGTCATTTCCCGCAGGGCAACGGTAGGTATGGTAATCGTAACCTGGTTACCGGCGGTGCCGAAGGTCTTGTCCTGCAAGTTGGTGAGGTTCGACGTTATTGGGGTTATATTGAGCGATATGTCCCCTTTCTCGGAGATGAACGGAACGATGCCGATAATCATGCCGGAGAGGACACTGCTGGTTTCCGGTATGAAGCTGATAGAATTTCCGGCGGCCGTAGCGGTAGTGGTGGTGGTCACCTTTGAGATAAAGCTGGTGTTGGTGCCGACGGTCAAAATAGAGGGGTGACCATTCATGACATTGATCTTGGGATTGGAAAGGGTCTTGATGTCTCCCTGGGTTTTAAGAGCGGTCAATAGTCCCTGGAAATTGGCCTTAGTCACTCCTACCTGGAATTGGGATGCTCCGGCAGCTGTCGAGGTGGCATCGGTCTGCTTGGTGCTGCCGACATTCAAAGCGCCGAACCCGGCATTGAAAGATCCGTTGCCCAGTTCCTTGAAGCTACTGAGAAAGGACCAGTCAATGCCAAAATTTATTCCTTCATTCAACTGGACTTCGATGATCCTGGCCTCAATCATTACCTGGCGGTTCAGCACCTTTCTGACGTTATCCAGATACCGCTCCATCTTCTCCAGATTTTTGCGGGTGGCGGTAACCATGATTGTTCCGGTGAGGCGGTTGATGGTGATGTTCTGTTGTATCTGTTCTCCGCCGGAACGGGGTACAAATTTAGTTTCTCCGACTGCGTTCTGTTGAGTCGCCGGAGTGTCCTTTCTGTCCAGGATATTGTTCAGGGACGCTTCCAGAGATCCCCAGAAATCCTGGGCCTTGTCGTCCGCTTTTCCGCCGGATTTTACCGAACCACTCATGCCGGCGCCGGAGATGTTGCCACCAACGTCCATGGAGTAGGAGTTTATGAGTGCCGGGTGACCCAATTCGAAAACCCGCGTCCCGACAGACTCTACTTTAATAACGTTGTTTGTGATGGTGTAGAAACAATCGGCGCTGGCGACTACTGTTTTGAGTGCTTCCTCGGCGGTTGCGTTCCTGAGGGAAAGGGTCATGGGTAGGTCGAGCGGTACATCTCTGTCGGTCAGGAGGTTCAAGCCGCTGGCATCGGCGATGATATGCAGGATGTCTCTGAACGGGCTGTTTCTGACCACAATGTTAACAATTTTAGTCTTGAACGGAATGATATCCTCCGGCATCGAAACAAAAGCCGGAGGCTGTGGCGCGGCGGCAGGCTCTTTCGGCTCGACTTTCCACGCTGGTGAACGGGGGATACCATCCCTGGTGAGGGGATCCTCTCTCCTGGCGATCTCGTTGTTTGTCGCGCAGGCCGAGAGAACAGCCACCATGAGGAGTGCAACTGTTCTGCTCATGAAAGCAGCCAACATGCGGTTCATTCTATGGTCAACCATATAGTCTTTCCGGCTTTACGCATCAGCACACGATTTTCCTCGATTTTCATGATTTTGCCGCCATCAAACTCCGAACCCTCCGTTACGACGCTACTATTTATGATAGCCGTTTTTGTTTCACCGTCGTAGGATATCATGGAAAGCACCGGGAGGCTACCCAAAGAACGCACCGGACTTTTCTTTGCGTTGTTAACGGGCGCTTCCTGTGGCGCGGGGGACCGTGGAGCGTTTTTTGCGATAACATCTTTGACCGGTTCCGGTTTCGCAGCCGCTTTTATCGGACTGGCCAGCACGGTAAAAGCGGGCCGGGGCCTGGGCGACGACAGGTCAATTGGCCTGCTTGAGAACGTCACCAGTTCCTTTTCAGCAGGGGTCAGCGCGGCATCGGGCAGTTTCCGGAAAAAGAGTGCGGCGGGTATGGCAATTACGAGCAATAATACCAGAAGAATGGTCAGGATCGTCTTGTCAATGGTCCTGGTCATCTTCTCACCAAAATGATTTTACCGGAAATGTTGAAGGACACTCCGGGCGCTTCGCTGGTCCCGGTCCGTGTGATGGTAATGGCACTTACCGGAGCCATGGGAAAAACGGACTCGTGAAGATAATTGACTGCGTTAAGCAGGTCATTGAAATCCGGGTCGTTGAACGTAAGAGCATACTGAAGAGCCGATTCCTCCCCCTTTTGTTCCATTGCCGTGATAGTCATCTCGTCCGGATTGAGACGCGCTTTTATTTCATCCGTTTTTCCATAGAGAATTATCTCCGGAGAGTCGTTTTTTGCGTCTTGACCAACCTGAGATTGTAGTGCCTTCAGTACCTGTCTCCGGTTCGCGTCTGCCTCCTTGACCTGGGCACGTCCGCTCTGAGCGAGTACCAGGCTGTTGAACGTCTTTTCCAGCATGGCGTGGCTCCTTCGCTGGCTTACACAGATGACGGCCACGGCCAGAAACAGTGCCGCTGCAATGAAGAAGCGCACTTTGAACGGTTTAAGAGAGTTTCCGTATCTGCTCGTAGTAGAATTCATCTGCTCTTCGGGCCTCCACCATTGTATCTGGCCTGTATGCCGAAGCTTTTTGACTTTATGTCGATTTTGCTGGAACTTATCGTATATTCGGGGATTTTTGCGATCAGTGCGACGAGCTTTTCAAAAGAAGCTTGCGTATTCCGATAGCCGGAAACCGTTATCGCGCCATAGATCTGGACATTCAGAACATTACTTTCACTCTTGATGATGATCCCTTCGATCGTATAGTCCCCTGATTCAGGCAGAATAAGAGCAGCCAGAGCGGTTGCCGGATTGAGTGTGGAGTTCTGTTTGTTGATAAGATCCAGCGGTTGCTTGAGCCGATTCGTTTCCGCATCCAGTTTTCTAAAAGTAACAATTTCACCTGCCGAGCCGCTCAATTCAGTCCTCATCCTGCCGATTTTGGACTTTAACGCGGAAATTGTCATCGTCTCTTTCACGAGATACCCCGTTAGAAGCAGAATAAAGAGAGATAGCACTATGGTTGTTACCGCGAAAACCTTTTTATGCATTGTGAACGCAGCATAATCTGACGGCATGATATTTCCCATGCCGGGAGAATCGACAGAGTGCATGGCAGCCGCGACCGGAGCAAGGTAATCCTGAATAATACGTGGCGGCATGTTGTCCAGCCGTGGTGGCAATACCGATCTGTACGGTACGGATACGAGATGGGAAAGTTCATCGGCTCGTTCCGGTTGATTGATCATGACAACTTCAGTGGGTCGCATACGAAGGGACTGAAAACAGTAATCGACCGTCATATTGATATTGTTGGTGTCTTCCGGAAGGAGGTCGCTGTCGAGGGAAGGAATTTTACGTATGAATTCCAGCTCGCTGTTTTCACTGATGAGAAGCAGTTTCTCCCCCAACAGAGTTGCTATGAATATGCGCGGCTGGTTCGGATCCAATGCGCAGGTTGACAGTGCCAGCCGGAGGATGGAACAGGGCGCCGCGTAAATATGGGTGATCGTTATGCGAAAACGGTTAATTTCCGAGATGAAATCGGAAAGAAAGTCGTCGGGGTAGCTGAATACTGCAATTTTGTTGTATGGTCTGGTCTCAATCATCGATTCGCCGACGATACGGAAGAAGATACTGAAGGAGGTCAGATCGGGATGTGTTTTCTGAACTTCGGCGCGGACCAGTTTACCATAGAGTCTGCCGGCAGCGGGCGGGAGGTGCACTATGTCCTGATAAAAATGCGGGGGGTTACAACAGACAATGCAGCTCTTTTCCCTGCAAAGTGAAAGATAGTCCTCAAAATCGTGGAGGGGAAATGTACTGACGTCATTGATCGCAACTGAATTGCCGGAAATGGAGACCTTGACCGCCTGAACAATCAATCCGTCAAAGTAAAATGAAAGGATGTTGTTCACGGGACAATCACCGACGAAGTCCGCATCTTATTGGGCGGCACAAATTCCAGGGGGC
>CAIYZD010000673.1 GCA_903930585.1 uncultured Geobacteraceae bacterium
AGGTTTTCGACATTTGCTGTCAGGGTATATGAAATTGAGGATTGCACCAGATCAATGCCTTCTGCACTGAGTTCCGTTACCACGTCAGAAGCATTATCCACTATATAGATATCATTTCCTGTTCCTCCTGCGAGCTTGTCGGCGCCTACACCTCCATCCAGTCTGTTGTTCAGGGCGTTGCCGTTGATCGTATCGGCGCCGGCTCCGCCGATCGCATTCTCGATATCACAAGAATAGGCAATCGCAATGTTGTAGGTCATGCTGTCGCAAGAGGAATATCCGCCTGGCGTGAGATTGATGCTACACGGGGTGTTCCATCCGCCCAAATTAAGCGTGTCGTTGCCACCGGAATCGTAAATCGTAATAATCGGATTTAGATTAACCGTGAAATTATAGATTGACGCGAGGGTCCCGGTTACATTGCTTCCGAAGCCGTAAACGCTATCGCCCGTGCGCGTCGATGTTTCGACTCCATACATCGACTGAACGGCCATGACATCGTTGAGCATCGGCGTTTGAGGGGAATAAAGCTTGCCGTCGGCACCCACCCAATCCGCCCACGCAACCAGTCCTTCGCCGTTGGACTGACCAGGACCCCAATTGGGCCCGAAATAGGACATCACCGAGTAAACCCCACTGTCCTGATAGCTGGATGGAGCCCAATTCCCAGAGCCATTGTAGTCACCCATGTGATCCAACCCAAAGGCATGACCAATCTCATGAACGTAAGTCAGAAAGGAGTGCTGCCCCACCTGCGGCGACACCAAATCCGAATAAGCACAACTGAACCATACGCTGCCGATAGTGGGGTAGTAGGAATGGGCGTAGTCGATCCCCGTATTTGTCATTCCAAATTCGATGTTGGACGTGCTTGTGGTCCGCAATAAATCCGGGGCAATCAGATCATCCCATTCCTGAAGCGCCAGCTCCGTGCACATCTGTTGGGTGGCGTTTAGCGCCTGAAATCCCGTGGATTCTTGCAATCCGTAGATGCCGCTCGACGAGGTTGGGAAGGAATAAGTAATCGTTCCACCACTCCAGTGGTAGCCGGAATTAAGTTGAGAGAGAATTTGCCGCTGAGTCCAAGATGCAAGGGTCATGATGTCTCCTCCTTTGAAAGGACGCGCAATAAAGTCGGAGGAGAGCGGGGTCAGACCCATACTGGGCCTGTATTATGATGCAACCCGGCCACCCTTCCTGAAATACAACTCAGATTAGGGCCCTCGGCTTTGTGTCCGGAGGTCTCCCTCCGTTTACCTTTTATTTATAATGAACAAATATACCTTGTGGTTGCTATTGTCAAGGGATTCTCAGGAAGTTGACATTATGAACTCAACTTTCCGTGTTGACTTAACTTTTGAATATATGGCAGAACTGATCTTACCACAAAAAAGTGGAGCCGTAGTTAAGCCGCTTTTCTCATATTCCACCATTCCGTCTCATATTGAGCTGGAGATTTATGCCCATTAGTAGAATGTTTTCTTCGGCGATTGTAGTAGACTTCAATGTAGTTAAAAAGAGCCTGCTCAGCCTCCATTACATTCTGAAATTTACAATGGCGAATCATTTGTGTTTTTATCGTATGGAAAAAAGATTCCGCAACAGCATTGTCCCAACAGTTTCCTCTCCTGCTCATGCTTTGGATAAACTGATGTTTCTGTAATTCTGCCCTGAAATCACCGCTGGCGTATTGAACTCCTCGATCGCTATGGATCATCAGCCCTTGGCCTGGCCCGCGTCTTTGAATGGCCTTTTTAAGGGCGCGTATTGCTGAATGCCTTTCTAAAGAATCACTGAGATCCCAGCCGACAATAATCCGTGAAAAAAGATCTATAAATACCGTGAGATAATGCCATTTTCTTCCAACTTTCAGGTATGTTATATCGGTTACATAGACTGTGTCAGGAGTAGGTACCGAAAATTGGCGATCAAGTAAATTAGGTGCAACAGGTTCAGTATGCTTTGAGTCGGTGGTTACCACAAACTTTTTAACATACTGGCACTTCAGTCCAAGTTCTTTCATATGTCGGGCTACTCGAGTTCTGCTTACTTTTGAGAACTCTGAATCGTCATGTAGATCTTCCGTTAGCATCGGACTGCCAATCATACCCTTGTGCTGATCATACAATTCTTTTATTCGTGCTCTGAATCGTTCCTTCTCTGCCTTTTTATTTGAGACAGGAGCCTTCATCCAACGGTAATAACCGCTCTGGGAAACTTCTAATACATGGCACATCTTCTTCACCGGAAATGACGAACGGTTTCTTTCAATGAAATGAAAGATCATTGCGGTGCCCTGCTGAAGATGGCCATTGCTTTTTTTAAGATATCTCGCTCCATCTCGGCATCCTTCAGTCGTCTTTCAAGATCCCGGATTTTCTGCTACTGGGAGGTCAGTGCTTCTTTTCCATTGCCAGGAAAGGCAAGACTCTCTTTGCCACGTTGCTCTCGCCGCCACCTATATAGAATATCTTTTCCTATGCCAAGATTATCTGACACGCCTGCAACGGTTCGCCCTGGTTCCTCGGACAACTGAACAGCATTGCGCTTGAAGTCAGAATCATATTTTCTACGTTGTTGAACACTCATAAATTCCCTCCTGTCATTCTTTCTATCAATGACTTAACTGAGTGTCCACTCTTTCATAGCATGATCAATCAGTACATGCCTGGATCAAAAGGCAAGGTTTTGCGAAATCTTCTCGATATCACAGCAAAGAAGGAGATTGATCGAATCGAAACAGAACTGCTCTTTGAGACAACAGATCAGCTGCTGGATGAGTTTGATAACACCCGTCAGTTTTTCGCAAATGATATTTTGGAAATGCACCGCAGATGGCTTGGGTCGGTATATGAGTGGGCAGG
>CAIYZD010000674.1 GCA_903930585.1 uncultured Geobacteraceae bacterium
CAACGGAAGCTCAAAGGACGAAATCCGGCGTTATGTGACAGAGGCTTTTGATTATGATCTAAGCCGCACCTGTGACCAGATTCGCCCTGGGTACATTTTTGATGTGACCTGTCAGGGAAGCGTGCCAGAGGCGATTATCTGTTTTCTTGAGTCAAGTGACTTTGAAAGTGCTGTTCGATTGGCAGTATCACTTGGCGGTGACAGTGACACGCAGGCGTGCATAGCAGGGAGCATTGCCGAAGGGTTTTATGGAGTGCCGAAATGGATTGAGGAGAAATCTCTGCACTATCTCGATTCACAGTTGCAAAGTATTACCGGTGTCTTCTATCGAAATTTATGAGTGGAGCGGCATCATTTTGTGGAGTGGGCTTATATGTTCATAGAGTTCGGGTACGTCCGGGTACCATATTTTGTTGCTCGGGGAGCGTGTTACCTCGAAAGGGGCATAGCTGGCGGCGGGGTAGACAGTGAATGCCGCTCGCCTCTGAAAACATGCTTTGGCCGTCAGACGATGTTGGGTATCTCTGGCTTATCGGTATACCAGCATTCTTGGGAAATCCAAGTTCGGCGGCTCCCGCTCGCCAGTTGCGGGATGAGAGGAGTGTCGCCCTCTCCAAAGCAAGAATAATACTACCGGAAGAGCGAAAATTCGGTTGCCGCCGGTGATATCAGAAAATGTTTGTATGAGGGGCATGAAGTCGGTTGCTCTTGGCAATGTCGGCGTCTGTCCACCGTCCATCAAGCCATTTATACGATAGCCGAATTATGAAGGAGATGCCGTCCTCTCCGGTGGAATCGTGGACTTTGAGTTATCAGTTAACATTGTTCTCTGAATCGCGGGAATGAAGGGCTTGATAGTTTGTGTTGCTCTGTGGCTCGCAATGCCGCTCTGGAATACAGTTTCCATGTATGCATTGAAGCAAGAGATTTATCAAACTATCAAGTGCTTTGTTGGTGAACCGACAGTGTGCATGTACAGACGTGTCGACCGTACCAGCAAACAGCTTCGGGCAAGTATTGACGAGACAAGATCACATGTAGTTCCGGAAACCTCGCAAGAAGGACAACCACCTAAGTCAGGGCTCCTGAATGCCGGTGAATATCGTGTGTTTGTTCGAAGTCCCTTCATTCTCGCGATTGAGAGCAATTCGAAATTCCTGCAAGTTCCGGGGCGAGCGGTTGGTTTTATCCAACTGATCCCGGTACTGATGGCTTGCGGGGAGCCGTGCAGGGGGCTGGATAATCAGGGCAATTTGCCCCTTGATGAACTGACAGTCATCCTGCACGGCAATAAAATTTTGGAGGCTATGTAGGCGGGAGTCGCCCGGCTGCTAAAATAGCAGAAGCGCCCTGGAATGCCCCTCCTGCCTCCATAACCCGCTCCCACGACGAGACGCGTACAGTGTAGGCTCGTCGTGCGTAGTCTTGATTGAGTCAAGAATCTCACCAAGTACACCGGGGTAAATGTCATCAGGATGCCCGCCTGCAAGGGGGCAACTTCCCTGTAGCTCCGGGCGGTGGAGCCTTGGCAGGAACCGAACACTGAAGTTGCTCCCGCCCTGATGGCAAAATGAGTGAAGTAGCAGAGAACTGGAAAATCGCCATGGCCGGTTGAACAGTAGGCGTGAAAGCGTTGAGTGCCCTATGTGGGAGGTTGGCGTCCCACCAATTGCTACATTCATTTACACGTAACCAATAGTTTTGTTCTTTGAATCGTGGGTGCGAAGGATTCTTGGTGGTGAACCGTCAGCGTGCAAGTAGAGGCGTGTCGACCGAACCATCGGAATATGTCTTGGCCCAATAGATCGCGCAATGGGGGAACTCAGAGGTTCTGATTGGACTGCTCCCTTTCCCGAAACAACTTCGTTCCCACGATTAAGAGAACAACTTATGGAAATTTGATAATAGGAAAAGCAGGCATGGATTGAAATGCTGGAGCGCTTGCAAGAACATATCCAGCGGATCGCAACGCGAGGCTCTTGCAAGCCTCTCATGTTGACTTTACCGTGCCTGCCTTAAGCGACCTGAGATGCTGTCCCGGCTGTTTGCTCAGGAAGGTGACTCGCTGTACCGGGATTTGCAGCGAGTGTGTTGAACGGTCGACTTGGGACGCGTCCCCGATTAGTGTGCCCAAGCACGAGTCCCGCCGTATCGGGGTTTACGGAGGGAGTTCAATAACTCTTGGCGACTTCAGGCGTGTTATCCATAAGGATGCTACGCCCCGAAACGTGTCGTACCTCACAGATAAGTATATTGAATTCAAGAGTTCATCTCACAAGCTCCGTTAAGCGTCCCATGTGGGAAAATGCAACGGTCTAGAAGGCTTGTGGGGTGAGCCGTGCAGGTTTGTTTCCGGTAGCAATTGCAGCTATCTTGACGTAATCCTGCACGGCAATAAAAAAATGGAGGCTATGTAGGTGGGAGTCACCCAGCTGCTAAAATAGCAGAAGCCCCCTGGAATGCCCCTGCCTCCAGAACCCCGCTCCCATTGTCGGACGAGTACGTATAGGTCGGCAATGCGTAGTCACGGAAAAGTTGCAACCCTCTCCGTGAACACCGCGGAGAATTGGAGCATGCGGATCGCCTCCGGGGGGTTGCTGCATGTGCCGAACGGCCTGCCCGGAACAGGCTAGTTCCAAAAACATACCTGATAGAGGTGTTAGCGGGTGGTCGCTTGATCAGGCACAACCGTAGCCATACCGGGTACTCTAAACAAAAAAAGAGGTCATCCATGTTCGACATAGAAAAGACTGAATGCAAGTTACAAATCCACGCCAAGGTGCTTGATCCAATTGCTGATGAACAAGTGCATTTGATCGTCAACCACCCTGCTCTGCACGGTTTAATCGCCATCATGCCTGACGCCCATGCCGGTTCCGGATGTGTGATTGGCTTTACCGGCAAGTTCCGTAATGCAGTTATCCCCAACATCGTCGGCGTTGATATTGGCTGTGGAGTTGCCTGCCATCCGCTTGTCGGTGTCAGCAATATCGACTTCCCATCACTGGACAATTATATCCGGAATAGTATCCCGCTCGGCATGAACTGGCATGACAGTGGATCACACATGGATCGGCCTAATGTCCCGCAAAATCTGCGCCGTTCAATTACGTCACTGTGTGAGCATATTGAAGAAGGATTCTACAAGGACAACAAGATTGGCAGACATATTCAGGCAATCAGGCAGATCGGATCCCTTGGTGGAGGCAATCATTTCATCGAAATCGGCCAAGACGAGAAAGGTCTATATCACCTTGTCGTTCATTCCGGCTCACGCAACCTCGGCAAGCGGGTAGCGGAGTTCTATCAGGAGAAGGCGGGGAAGATCATCAAGGAGATTGGTATAAAAGTACCCAAGGGCCAGGAGTTCCTTCCAATGAGTGTCGGTGGCAATGATTATGTCAAATGGGCGGCAATAGCACAGACTTATGCCCGTTACAATCGCCGCATGATGCTGATTGCTATACTCTCGTTCTTTGGCATCAGCTATGATGAGCAGCAGGTGATTGAATCTGTTCACAACTACATCTCTGAGAAGGATCACATTATCCGCAAGGGGGCCATCTCAGCCCACAAGGACGAACGGGTCATTATCCCGCTCAACATGGCGGATGGTACTATCATAGGCACAGGCAAGGGCAACACAAACTACAACCTCTCCGCTCCCCACGGAGCAGGCAGACGACATGGTCGCAAGGAGATGTTCCGTAAACTACAGACGGGTGAGTACAGCATGGATGACTTCAATGATTCCATGCAGCACGTATTTTCTACATCGGTGAATAACGAGACCTTTGATGAAAGCAAATTTGCCTATAAGCCGTACGATGACATTGAGCGGTATTTGCTGGAAACGGTGGAAGTGACCAGAAGATTGACGCCGGTGTATAACTTGAAGGCTGCGGGGGAGTAAGGTGCAATATGGGTTTTGAAACCATTTTAAAAGTTTTACCCGTCACAGGGATAGAAGCTCAATGGGTAGCTAGGCTCACGTGCTTCGCACGTAAAGAACCGGGTGAGTTTCTTGAACCAGACATTACTTTTCTCGAACCACCAGCAGGGCAACATGTTCCCTATGTTGATCCAGTTGAAGCAATGGCCATTCTCCTACGGGCTGAAGGGATACCAAAGATTAATGCTGAAGAAGTCGCCACTGCAAAATTCAAGGTACTACGACAAAATATTCCTTTAATGGAACATCCACGGCTGTTTGAGAATAATGCCGCTTCGGTGCCTGAGTGCATTCCAGTGCACCGGTTCGTGGAGTTCCTAGGACTAAGTGGTCTTGTTTCAAGGCAACTAATTGGTTTTATCAAAAGTGCAGAGGAGCATACGCGAGAAAACTGTGTATTTCGCCACTTACTGACTGGTGAGCAATGGCATTTGGAAGAGTTGCCCGACATCCCACCTCCGACGGCAATGGTTGAGTTTTTTGTTGGCCTTCCACAGGATATTGCTTGGCAGGTTGATCCTGACTATGAGGATGGGACTTGGTCAAAGGTGCTTTTGTCTTGGCGGAGTTTTATCAGACCTGTGGCTCGGCACCTTAAAAAGTCCCTAAGAAAAGAGGTTTACCATTTTCAAAAAATGGACAGTGTACACGATGATGATTTTTGCCACCGTTTTCTGACACTTCATTATTGGTGTTCGATGCTGCCTAATTCTGACTATGTAAAATATCTTGTTGAGGTTTCAGAATTGCCCGACGTTGAAACGCTAAAAAGAGAACTGATCAATCCTTTAAATTATTCTGTTCCGTTTGAAATAGGGGGGTTTGGGAATACCATTGAGACGATCAGTTGTTGTCGCTTCAAATGGCAGAATCATCCTGATCTATCTCGCAATGGAGTTGTAGCATGAACCGTTTTGAACTCGTATGTACCATAAAAGGCATCAAATCTGACGATGGCACAATGACCCGGTTTCTTTGTAAAAACATTAGTATCGACAGCAAACCATTCCATAAAAAGTACGCTATTGATATGGAAGAGCTTGTCCTTTCCTGTCGGTTCAGCGGTGAATTTGAAATATTAACGTGCGGATGTGGCATTGCCATTTGTGCCGGTATTGACGAAGGGATAAAGGTAATTCACCAGGACAACAAGATTATCTGGAAAGTTCGCAACCCCGTCAACTGGCCTACCTACAAGGATTTGCCCAAGAAAGTTAGTTACGTGGAATATGTATTCGACAAACAACAGTACGTTGAGGCGATCCGAGCAAGTGTTGAAGAGGCAAAACAGTCTTTACGCTATGCAGAGGAAGAATGTAAATTTGTTGAAACAGGCCCGCATGGTTTTACCACATATGATTTTGAAACACTTAAAGTCCAATCGTCCGGATTCTGTTCCCCGCGTATCAACAAGGCTCTGGAATTTTCTGCCAGAGCGCATCTGACTCAGAAACGTAAAGGAACCGATATTCCGTATATTACTCATCCATATGCGGTTGGGATGATTCTGACCAATGCCGGGTGTCCTGAAGAGCTGGTCATAGCCGGAATATTACATGATACGGTTGAAGACACCGAGGTCAATCTTGGGCAGATTGAGACCGAATTCGGCTCGACGGTTGCCGCCATTGTCTCCGGGTGCTCAGAGCCGGATAAGCAGAAGTCATGGCAGGAACGTAAGCAGCATACTCTCGATATTCTTGGTAGTGCTCCTGAAAGTGTCCAAATCGTGGCGTGTGCCGACAAACTGCACAACATCAGAACAATCATTGGAGAGTACAAGCGCATCGGCGACAATGTCTGGGCGCGCTTCAAAGCAGGCAAAAAAGAGCAGAGCTGGTACTATCACGGCTTGATCGATAGCCTTTCATGCTGTTCCGACGAATTCAGACCGCTTTTTCGCGAGTTCAAACATGCCGTGGAAAGCATATTCGGACAGCACAGATATAACAACAATACATTGGATAAAGTAGTGTCCGGCGGGCAGACCGGCGTTGACCGAGCCGCTCTTGATGTTGGATTTAGTATCATCTATACGACCGGTGGTTGGTGCCCTGCAGGGCGTCGTGCTGAAGATGGCAGAATTCCGGACCGCTATCCTCTGGATGAAACAAAATCAAAGAATTTCGCAACTCGCACCAAATGGAACGTCAGAGATTCGGACGGAACACTGATATTGAATATGGGAGAATTGGATGGAGGTACCCGCAAGACAGTCGAGTATGCAGCTAAAGCCGCAAAGCCATGTCTTGTAGTCCAGCTTGACGGCAAGGAACTCCTTCGACCAACTACGGTGAAAAATTGGCTCATTGAAAACAAGATCCGTACGCTCAACGTTGCAGGACCACGGGAAAGCAAGCGTCCCGGAATATATGAGATTTGTTCTGAATATCTGAGTAAATTGTTCGCCATATGCGAGATTATCGAATCCCAGCATAGATTGGAGAGTAAGTGAAAACTGCCATCATCCTCATCGGCATTCCGGCCAGCGGTAAGAGCACCTTCTGCAAGGATAGGTTGTTCAATACGCACGTCAGGATCAATCTGGATATGCTGAGAACCCGGAACCGGGAAAAATTATTGTTGCAAGCCTGCATTGCTGCAAAACAGTCTTTTGTGATCGATAACACCAATGCTTCGCCATCCGAGCGGGAACGGTTCATTACCCCTGCTAGGGAAGCGGGCTTCAAGGTTGTAGGGTATTACTTAAGTTCAAAAGTGCAAGATGCATTGGAGCGAAACCGCCAGAGGGAAGGGAAATCCCGAATTCATGACAACGGCATACACAGCACCTCCAGTCGCCTGAAATTGCCCTGCAAAAGCGAAGGATTTGAAGAACTCTGGTATGTCAGAATGGATGGCAATGGCGGTTTTATTGTAGAGGAGTGGAACGATAAACTTTGACAAGCTCGACAAAAATATGAGGGTTTATGAAACCAATGCCGATCAGTGTGTGCTGCCTGGCATATATATGGTAGCCCGTATTGATGGCCGCAGTTTCAGCCGTCTCACCAGGGTGGTGTGCAAATTTGACGCTCCTTACGATGTGCGTTTTCGCGACATGATGGTGGAAACAGTCAAGCACCTTATGCAATGCGGCTTCAGGATCGTCTACGCATATACCCAGAGCGACGAGATATCACTATTGTTCCACCAATGCGAAGACTCCTTCAATCGGAAGCTCCGCAAATACCATTCCATTCTGGCGGGAGAAGCCAGTGCAAAATTTACCAGCTCGCTCGGCCAACCTGCCGCGTTCGATTGCCGGATCAGTCAACTGCCAAACCAAGAGCTGGTCGTAGATTATTTCCGATGGCGCATGGAGGATGCACATCGCAATTGTCTGAACAGTCACTGTTACTGGATGCTACGCAAACAGGGAATGGATGCAAATGATGCGAGTAAGCATCTGCTTGGCATGTCTGTTGCCGACAAGAACGAACTGCTGTTCCAAAATGGCGTCAATTACAACGATCTTCCGACATGGCAGAAGCGAGGCATTGGCTTCTATTGGCAGACAGTTGCAAAAGAAGGAGTAAATCCACAAACTGGGGAAATGACCGTTACTGAACGGCAATGTGTGAAAGTTGATTTTGAGCTTCCGCGGGGTGATGCTCTTGATGAGCTGCTTCAAAGCCTCAATGTTGCGGGGGAGTAAATAAATGTTCAGTGAATGTTATCAGTATACAATCTCGCCAGAATTTGACGGGTTGGCATCATATACCTGGTTGAAAGAACCGGGATCGAACCATTACGGAATCGGCTACTGTGCTGCCAGTGCAATGGATTGGAGTGGGCATAAATCTATTTCTGATCAGCTAATTTCTGATTTTGGATCATGGGCAATAGAACTTGAGAATGAGGTGTTTGTTTGCGATGAGAGAACTGCTTGCGCCGGTGATTATCGATGTATTAATTGGAAAAATTTTC
>CAIYZD010000675.1 GCA_903930585.1 uncultured Geobacteraceae bacterium
CTGCCGCTACGCAAATTTATCGGCGATATGTCACAGACGGATCGGATTCTCCTTGGTCTGGATCTCAAGGACCGATAACGTGATGATAACTGTAAATAACTCACATGAAGATCTTATGTCATTAATTGAGAGTCTGCGTCTTAGTCTCGAAGAAGCTGAAGATACCCTGCGTGCAATTGGAAACGGGGAAGTGGACGCTTTTGTGGTTGCCGGGGCGGAGGGGGATCAGTTATTTACCCTGAATGGGGCTGATCAGCCTTACCGTATTCTGGTTGAAACCATGAACGAAGGCGCCGCCACTCTGGGTGCGGATGGCACGATCCAATATTGCAACAACCGCTTGGCAACCATGCTGCAGATTCCGCTGGAAAACCTCATTGGAACCAGTTTTGGTTCTCATGTGAGACAATCAGACCAACCCATCATTACGGTTCTACTGAAAAAAAGCGTTGGTGAATCTGTAACAGAGGAGGTTTCCATGGTGGTCGGGACGTCAATCTTCCTGCCTGTATTAATTTCCAGCAGTTCCGGGAACAATATTGGCAGCCAGTGGATAAGCGTAGTGATTACCGACCTCACGCAACAGAAACGTAACGAGGACATACTTGAACAGAGAGTAAGTGAAAGGACCAGGTCCCTTGAAGCTGCAAACGAGAAACTGATTATCACCAACAGAGAACTTGATCTGAAAACCACGCAATTGTCGGAGGCACGAGATGCTGCCGATGCGGCCAACGGCGCCAAGTCCGAATTTCTGGCCACCATGAGCCATGAAATCCGCACTCCCATGAACGGAATTATCGGCATGACGGATATTCTTCTGGAAACAGGTCTGAGCACAGAACAACGAGAATATGCCGAAATAGTTCAAATGAGCGGAAATAATCTGCTGGTGTTGATCAACGATATTCTCGATTTTTCAAAAATAGAATCCGGCAAACTGGATTTGGAGCAGATTGATTTCGATCTGCAACGTATGCTGAACGATGCCACCCGATTACTGGCATATCGGGCTGAAGAAGAAGGACTCAAGCTATCGTGCCACATCGAGCCTGAGGTGCCGTTGCTTCTCACAGGTGACCCCGGCAGAATTCGGCAGGTTATTACTAATCTGGTTGCCAACGCCCTCAAGTTTACTCCGCACGGTGCTGTCGGTCTTAATGCATCACTCCTGTCGGATCACGATGGCTCCGTACAAATCAAGTTTGAAATTACAGATACCGGTATAGGCATACCCAAAGCCATCCTTTCTGCCATATTTTCCCCGTTCACCCAGGCGGATACGTCCACCACCCGCAAATATGGAGGTACCGGTCTGGGGTTGACCATCTGCAGACAACTGGCAGAACTTATGGGAGGCGAGATAGGGCTTGTCAGTGAAGAGGGGAAAGGCTCCACATTCTGGTTCACAGTCCAGCTTGAAAAACAACCTGCGGAGAGGTGCATAACCACGCAGACACAGAGTGCGCGTATGCGAACCGTCACGCCTCACGTCGAAGCAAAAATTGACGATCTTACGGCACGCATTCTTCTGGCAGAAGATAACGTTATTAATCAGAAAGTTGCCATTCATATGTTGAAAGCCATCGGCTATACCGTTGATGTGGTGGCGGATGGACAGCAGGCGGTGGAGGCACTGGAGAGATTTAATTATGATTTGGTGCTGATGGATTGCATGATGCCTGAAATGGACGGTTTTGAAGCAACAGCTGCCATTCGTGGACTGAATTCAAAGGTTCACAATCATAATGTGCCGATTATCGCCATGACCGCCAATGCCATGAAGGAGGACCGTGATAAGTGTCTTGCCGCCGGGATGGATGATTATGTCTCAAAACCTGTTAAAAAATGGGTGCTTGCCGATATTCTTGAACAATGGCTTTCCCCGGCACACCTGCTACGGAAGAAAAACATTGATGTGGGAAAACAGGATTTGGATCAACTGAAGCGTCTTACGGTTCTCTATGTTGAAGATGACGAGTTAACGCGGGAGATGTACAGCCAATTTTTGACGCGTATGGTCGGCGTATTGATAACGGCAAAAGATGGCAAGGAAGGATTGGTCGCCTACCATGAGCACAAACCGGATGTAATCATCACCGACATCACGATGCCGGTGATAGATGGGTTGGAAATGTTAAAGCACGTGCGTACCGTGGATGCATCACTCCCGGCAATAGTCCTGTCGGCATTTGAAATGGATGACAATCAGAGACAATCCGGAGAACTCAGCTCGACGATACATGAGATGAAACCTGTTTCCGGAACAAAGCTGAGGCTGGCACTGCTGGAATGTACGAAGGACGTTCTGGTCATGAAATAACACTGTTGTTTATTCTTCGCTCTGCCTTTGCACCTGTTTTATGGACGTCACATAATGCGTCCGTCTTCAAGAATTTCCAAGTCGATTGCATCCCCAGGTTTTATTCCTGAATTTGGTGGCAACAACCAGACACCATAAAGTAAATTATGACGGCAACACTTCAAGTCGGGCGGCAGCATAAAGGGGGCGACATACATATGTCGCACACCCGGTTTGATACCTGAGCTTCTTTCTCTTGTAGTACATTTCCTACAGTAACACACCCGTATATACTACAAAATAAAAAGTGTTATGCTGATTTACATAAAGCGCCCAATGCCTATATAGTTGAGTATGGTTCTCTGCGTCATAGCGGGAATCATCCCGATCTGCATGTGTTGCAAAAAAAAATCGAGATATATGATGATTGAAAATATGTTGTAATATACGTTCATGGTACCTGCCCAAATTGAGGAGTTCTTATGAGTTCAACCGCATCTCTCCCGCTTGTTGACCATCTTCGCTCTGTCACATGGCACCGTCATGAGAAATTTGAAAAGGTACCATTCGTCATCGCCATGACTAACGGAACACTGCCGCTGGAGAGCTATCTTGGCCAGCTACGCGGTCTTGCCGTCATACTCTCGACTCTTGAGCAGGCACTTGCACAATCCCGTTCCCCGTTGATCGTGCTACTCAGACCACTGCTTACATCCCGCTTCAAGATGCTCTGTGATGACCTGTCGTTCTTTGCTCACAACATGGCGCCTGACATTGTTCCGGCAATAAAAATGGCGCTCGATTTTTCCCGTCAGATTCGTACCGATGCGGGAGAGTCACCGGATAAACTACTCGGTTATTTGTATGTTCTGGAAGGAACAACCCGGGGCAATCAGGTGCATCTGCCTGACATAGTGAACTGTTTTAAACTTACAGACGAGCGGGGAGTCTCATTTTACCGGGGTTATGGTGAGGCTACTGAAACACACTGGGAAGAATTTCGTTCAGTTATGAATGAAGCCGGAAGCGAAGTATTCCAGGAAGCCGAACAGGGATGCATCGAGCTTTACGAGGCGCTGGAGCGATTCCATGAAGCCCTCTATCCGGTAGACCGGAATACTCTGGGCTATACGGCAACATCTCTGAATCCGGAGGCAGGGGAACACCCGGTACCGCAAAAACGGGAACTATTGGAAGCGGCTCTAAAGGCCGGTCAACAGTGCCGTGAAGAATTTTCCTATTATGAAAAACGCTACGGTGAACGGGGGCGGCGCTTTACCGAAAGCGATGTCGCCTGGTTGGCAGCCTTGACCAACCAACCGGCAGAAATAATTACCCAGCAGGCCCTATGGCTCGGCCGGGTACTCTCCACCCGTGGAATGCCGTTACTGCTGCTGGAACGCCAGCTTCAACTACTCGTAGAAAACCTGTCAAAAATAGAGGCAGCCGTTTCAACCGAGTCCCTGCAGATTACAATTGCCACCATGCGTCGGCAACGTTTGCATGTGCTGTCGCAGGACAACTTTGAAGCGGCCTGCGGGGAACTGTCAGGCGCTCTCTCATGCTCATTAATCGCTGACTTTCCTGATCTGCCGCTACTGCTGGTTGCCGGCCAGATTGATCTCCTTGCAGGAGTGCCGGAATGCAAAGCAGTACTGATTACGTGGCTTGCAGACAGATCAATTCTATCTGAAGAGGAACTGGAGAAGGTACGCGGCATACTGGACAGCCTGCGCCCAGGCGCATCCGATCCGGTTGAGGGGGGAACCCATGGCTGATGAACCGCTGGTCTGTTCTCAGCAGGAGATACCACTGCCAAACGTAGCCAGAGAGTATCTGACGGAGCTTCTTGCTCGTAACCGGAGCAAAGCCCATCAGGTGATACGGAATGCGCTTCAGGACGGTTTGTCAATCCGGGACCTGTACCTCACCATCTTGCAGCCGGTGCAACAGGAAGTGGGACGCCTCTGGCTCATCAACAGGGTCAGTGTCGCCGAAGAACACTTCTGCACCGCGGCAACCCAGTCGCTCATGCTGGAGCTCTATCCGCAGATCATATCTTCGAAACGGGCAGGTCTGACCCTGGTTGCCGCCTGCGTCGGGCCGGAACTGCACGAAATCGGGATGCGCATGGTAGCCGATTTTTTTGAGATGGACGGCTGGGATACGTTTTACCTTGGCGCGGCCATCTCGGACTCCCAGATCATGTCCGCCATAGAAGAGAGGAAACCTGATCTGGTGGCCCTCTCCGCAACCATGTCCTACCATATCGCGACAGTTCAGGAGCTCATCGGCATCATCAAAGGATCGTGTCCTGATACTGCTCCCCGGATAATGGTCGGTGGAGTGCCGTTCAACACCGTGCCCAACCTGTGGCGCAGCGTCGGCGCCGACCTTTGGGCAACCAATGCGGAACAGGCCGTTCAGGTAGCCAGAGAATCGCTGCAGCCAGCAACAGTATGATCAATCATATGCAGACTCCGATAGCGGGTAGAGGCTTTGTCGTCATCTGTGACAGAACCGGCATCATAGAAAACGTCGTTCAGAATGAATATGAACCGGCACTTTTGATCACTATCGGCAGTCCCCTTGCTTCAGTATTTGATGAGGGATGCCGCCAGAAGGCACACCTGTTTTTCAGCGAGGTATGCGCAAAAAGGTCCGCATTTGACTGGGAGTTCGTTATTCCCCTGGCAACCGGCCCGGCAACGCTTCATTGTGCGGCAACCGTGTTGGAGGACGGAGTGATGGTCATCGGCGCCGGCTCCCGTGATTCTATCGACCAGGTTATGGAGGCGATGCTCAGGCTCCATAATGAGCAGGGTAACCAGGTACGCACTCTGATGAAAGAGTTGCAGATTTCCTCCCGAGGTGTTGGTCGGGACAACGACATCTATAACGAACAGGCTCAGCTCAATAATCAGCTGTCAAACATGCAGCGTGAGCAGTTGAAGAAAAATCATGAACTGGAACAGTTGAATCGTAAGCTTCAAGAACTTACGGAAGAACAACAAATCATTCTTGAAAATGCTGGTGTGGGTATCGCATTGGTTAAAAACCGCAAGAGGAAGTGGGTCAACACAACCTTCTGCAAAATGTTCGGTTACAGTACCGAAGAAATGAGCGATGTAAGTACCAGGCCGGTTTATCCGTCTGATGAGGATTATGAACAGTTCGGAAACGAAGCGTACGCCGTTCTGGCAACCGGTGAGACGGTGGTGAGACATCGTCAATTGCTTCGTCGTGACGGCACTCTCTTTACCGCGCGAATCTCCGGTACCGCAATCGATGCCGCACAACCAAATGACGGCAGCATTTGGATTTTCACCGACGTGACAGCCCAGATGATTCTGGAAGAAAAACTGCAAAAAAGTCACGATTTGCTCACGTCACTCTCCCATCAGGTACCGGGCATGATCTGCCAATTCCAGCTATTTCCCGATGGCAGGTTCTGTTTTCCCTATACAAGTAATGCCATAATCGAAATGTATGAAGTCACACCGGATGAAGTGAAAGAAGACGCATCGCCAGTAATGCACATTGTTCATCCGGATGATCTGGAAGGTGTCAGAGCCTCGCTAATGGAGTCTTCTCAAACATTGGAACCCTGGGATTATGATTTTCGGGTGAAACTGCCCATGAAGGGGGTGCAGTGGCGACACGGTTTTTCACGCCCGGTGAAGCTGGAGGATGGAAGTACTCTTTGGCATGGGTTTATTAACGATGTAACTGCACAAAAACAGTCGGAACTTGAATTGGAACACGCCCGGAAGGCCGCCGAATCTGCCAATCGTGCCAAGAGCGAGTTCCTTGCCAACATGAGCCACGAGATACGTACTCCCATGAACGGCGTTATAGGGATGACCCAGCTTCTTGAACTGACGGATCTCACGGATGAACAGGCAAAATATGTAACAACGCTCAGGAATTCAGGTCATAATCTTCTCTCACTCATCAACAACATCCTTGACTTGTCGAAAATAGAGTCCGGTATTATTACTCTCGAAAAGACGGAATTTAATCTGGAACAGAGTATCAAGGATGTTGTGATGATGCAAAAACAGGCTGTTCATCAGAAGGGGCTTTCACTTGACAGCAATCTCTCTCAAGATATTCCCGCTGTCTTATTGGGAGACCAACTGAGGGTCAAGCAAATTCTCATCAATCTGGTTGGCAATGCGGTTAAGTTTACCTCTCAAGGCGGCATCACCATCACGGCAAACCTCCTTGAGAAGTACGACAAAACTGCTCTGATACAAATTGCCGTAAGAGATACCGGCACTGGTATTGCCCCCTGTGCTCTTGACAAGATATTCAAACCATTTATTCAGGAAGATGGTTCCATTACCCGTAAATTCGGGGGGACCGGTCTGGGGTTAAGCATCTGTCGCAGTCTGGCTGAACTCATGGATGGCAGTATTACCATTGAAAGCACTCCCGGCGTGGGTAGTTGCTTTATCGTTGTTCTACCGTTTGCAATTGGAAAGAGTAGGCCTCTCCGTCAGGCACGTGTACTGCAACCAAAGGCCAAATGGGACGGCCCACCATTAAAGATACTTCTTGTTGAGGACGATCCGGTAAATATAAGTTTTGCAATGTCACTGTTAAAAAAACTGGGGCATGTTGCCGTTTCGGCTGTAAATGGCATGGAATGTCTTGCCTTACTTGAGGATGATGGTTTCGACCTTCTCTTAATGGACATCCAAATGCCGATGATGAATGGTGAGGATACGCTCAGGAACATTCGCACAAAAGAACAGGAAACATCCAAACATCAGCTCGTAATTGCAGTAACCGCCCATTCATTGCGTGGAGATAAAGAACGTTTTTTTGAAATGGGCTTTGACGGATATCTTTCAAAACCGCTCGAAACCAGGCAGCTTATTACCGAATTACAGCGAGTTATTGGAATTAAAAATGTCCCAGGTGATGGAGTGAAATAATTGACAATTAATGTGGAAAGAGGTGGCATATGGTCGACCTACCGGTAATTCTGGCTGTAGATGATGAAAGCACTAATCTTCAACTTATTGATTCGGCACTTAACAGCGAATACGAAGTTGTTTTGGCTGCCGACGGTCATGATGCTATCAGTGTACTTAAGGAGTACAACGTTGACCTGATTTTACTTGATGTCATGATGCCGGATCTGAATGGCTTCGATGTCTGCAAAATTATCAAGTCGGATCCTTTATTAGCTGAAATACCCATTATATTTCTCACCGCACTCAATACTCTTGAGAACGAAATGCTCGGGCTCGGCTTTGGCGGCATAGACTACTTGACTAAACCGGTGGATATAAGAATTCTAAAACTCCGGGTTCATAATCATATTGAATCAAAATTGCGCAAAGACCTTGTAGAAGAACAACGCGATTTGCTTGAACAAAAGAATGCCGCCCTGGAAAAGGCTCTTGCGCGAGTCAAGCTGTTGGAGGGGATTATCCCGATCTGCGCTTACTGCAAAAAGATCAGGGATGACAAACAGATCTGGCTTAAATTGGAGACGTACATCAGCGATCATTCTGAAGCAATGTTCAGTCACGGAATATGTCCGGAATGCGCTGAAATACAGATGAAGATTATTGAAGAGATGCCGTTAAAAATCTGAGGGTTTGGAACCACATGCCGGAGAATATCTCATGAACAGCGCTTCATTCTGGTTTCGTTCAATCAAGACAAGAATTGTCATCTCCACTCTTGTTATTTTTTTGATTGGGATCTGGTCATTGGCGTTCTATGCCAGTCGGATGCTACGCATGGATATGGAACGCATGTTGAGTGAACAGCAGTTCTCAACAGCCGGTATTTTGGCGGCTGACGTCAATGAAGAGATGGACCACCGTTTAAGATCACTCGAAAAAGTTGCAACAAAAATCACTCCCGGCATCCTTGCCGATACGGCGGCAATGCAGACATTCCTTGATGATCGCCCGGCTCTCGAGGTTATGTTCAGCGGCGGTCTCTGGGTTACCGGAGTTGATGGCGTCACAATTGCCGGCGTACAAGCGTCAAAAAGGAGAATCGGCGTCAATTACAGCAAAAACGATTACCTCATTGGGGCACTCAAGGGAACATTGACAATAGGCAAACCGTCATTAGAGCAAAATCCAAATGGACTTTTCATTATAATGGCATCTCCCATTCGAGATACGAAAGGTAATGTGATTGGCGCTGTGATGGGAGCAACCAACCTCACGACAACTAATTTTCTGGATAATATATCAGATAATAGCTATGGCAAAACCGGTGGTTATCTCCTTATTGATCCGCAACTCCGACTGATTATCGGTGCAACAGTTAAAAATCGTATAACGGAAGCGGTCCCTGCATCCGGCACGAATCCGGCAATTGACCGATTTCTTGACGGCCATGAGGGGTCCGCTCTTTTTGTCAGTCCCCGCGGTGACGAAGTGCTTGCTTCTGTCAAGAGGGTCCCCGCTACCGGCTGGCTGGTAGTAGTCAGAATCCCTACCAAAGAAGTCTATGCTCCTGTTCGGAACATGTTTAATCGTATGATGCAGGCAGCTGTCATCCTGACTCTGCTGTTGGGTGGTCTGACCTGGTGGGTATTAAAGCGTCAACTGGCGCCGATGCTTATTACGGTAAACACACTGGCCACTCTTTCAAAAACGGAGCAGACTCCTCACCTGTTACCGATCGCCAGACAAGATGAAATTGGTGAACTGATTGGAAGCTTCAATTGCCTGCTGGAAAATTTGCGCCACCGGGAGGAAATCCAGCAGGTTCTCAAGGATACGCTTCAGGAACAATATGAAGAGTTACAGATGAAAGGTACGTTGCTTGTTGCGCAAAATGACCAGTTATCAGCAACTGAAGAGATGTTGCGGGTACGGATACACGATTTTGAGACCAGCCAAAAACTGTTGAAAGCCAGTGAGGAACGGTTCAAGGCGCTCCATGAGGCTTCGTTTGGCGGTATCATGGTCCATGTCAACGGGATTATTCTTGATTGCAATCAGGGGCTGTCTGACATGACCGAGTATACCGTCGAAGAGCTTGTCGGCATGAACAGTTTTAATCTCGTTACTTCCGATTGGCATGATCTTATGACGCAGAATATTCAGAACGGTTTTGATCAACGCTATGAAATTGAAGGCGTCCGTAAAACCGGTACAAAATATGCTCTTGCCATACGGGGCAAAAATATCTCGTATCTGGGACGAGCGGCGCAGGTTACCGAATTCCGCGACATATCCGAGATCAAAAAAGCTGAAAATCGTATCGAAAGAGAGACGAACTTCAGTAATGCGGCTCTTGATAGTCTGCCCGGTCTGTTTTATCAGATTGATGAACAGGGACATTTTTTACGCTGGAACCAGAACTTTGAAAAAGTTTCCGGCTATACGGCTGAAGAAATCATACAGTTGTCTCCATCAGATTTTTTTGACGGAGAGGAGAGGCCTCACGTTACAGAATCCATCACGCGGGCTTTTGTAACTGGTGAAATTATAGTGGAAGCCGGTTTCCTGTCAAAAAGTCGGATCAAAACTCCCTATCTTTTTACGGGCAAAACGTTTGTCTTCGACCAGCAACCCTGTCTTGTCGGTATGGGTATTGACATTACGGAACGCAAGCGTGCAGTAGAAGAACGTATTTTAATGGAGCAACAGTTCCACCAGGCCCAGAAACTTGAGAGCCTCGGCCTTCTCGCGGGTGGCATCGCCCACGATTTCAATAATATTCTGACGGTAATCATGGGTTACTGTTATATAGCAAATTCAGAAAAGGTCCCGAAGAAAGAGTATAAAGCGATCTTCAACAAAATTGAAACTGCCGGTGGCAGGGCAACAGCCCTGTGCCAACAGATGCTGGCCTATGCCGGTAAGAACCCGATGACCCAGACACGGGTCAATCTCTGGTCCCTTGTGGATGAAGTCGTCAAAATGCTGCAGGCCGCTACCAAAAAGAATGTGTCTATTGTGCTGGACTTAAAAAACAATGTCCCTGATATCAAGGGTAACGCCGGCCAGATCCAGCAGATTATCATGAACTTGATCATTAACGCTGCTGATGCGATTGGTGATGCTAACGGAACTATCAAGGTGGAGCTGGAAAAATACGTTTTTGAGGTTGATCAACCGGAAACCGATTCTTTCGGTGCGACCATCCGGGCCGGCACATATGCCCGCCTGAAAGTGGCAGATTCCGGTTCTGGTATGGATATGGAAACGCAGAAGCGAATATTTGAACCATTCTACACGACAAAATTCACCGGACGCGGCTTGGGTATGTCGGCTGTTCAGGGTATTATCAAGTCACACGAAGGAATATTGCACCTCACCAGCGCGCCTGGTGCAGGCACTACCTTTACCGTTTTTTTCCCGGTACCGAAAACATTTGATGCTACGGAAGATATTTCCTCAGCAGTTGAATCAACCGAAGAGCTAAATGGCACAATTCTTCTGGTCGAAGACGAGGAAATACTACGAATCATGGGATCAGAGTTACTGGAGTTGATGGGTTTTTCTGTGTTGACTGCACACAATGGCAGCGAAGCATTTGAAATGTATCGAGATCGAGGCAGTGATATTGACGCGATCCTTCTTGACCTGATCATGCCGGTTATGGGTGGAATTGAAACGTATCATAAGTTGCGCGCTGCAAATCCTACCGTCCCAATTATCATTTGCAGCGGTTTCGGTGTAGAGTCGGTTGCAGACGTCATAATGATTGACCACTATGCCGGTTTTTTGCACAAACCTTACAACCCTTCAGAATTGAGATTTAAAATTATGAAGCTTCTTGGCACCTCTCCTAACTGAAAAGCCTGAGTAAAGCGAGAATTCCCCCATGCAAAATTCGTTACGCGGCAAAGGGTTGATTGTCTCCTGTGACATCTCGGGCACTATCCAAAACGTTATCCGGAATGGATATGGACCGGATCTGCCACTTGCCGTCGGCGCCCCGCTCGATTCGATTTTTGAAACGGCGTGCCGCGAGAAAGTACTTTTTTTTCTGAGTGAGGCCCGCACCAACGGTTCGGTAATTGACTGGGAACTTGTTATCCTTCTAAACAGTGGCCTGGCAGTACTCCATTGTGCTGCAGTATTGAGAGATAACATGCTAACGGTTATTGGGTCCAGTTTCCGTGATTCAGTCCATCAGATTATGGAGGAGATACTTCGGATCAATAATGAACAGAGCAACCAGATGAGTTCCATGATGAAAGAAATGCAAATAACGTCTCGACACTCAGAATACGATAATTCCATCTACAATGAACTGACCCGTCTTAACAACCAGTTGTCGAACATGCAGCGTGAACAGTTGAAGAAAAACGCTGAGCTCGAACGGTTGAATGGTGCACTTAAATCAGCGCAAGCTCAGATGCTGCAACGGGAAAAGATGGCCTCGATTGGGCTGCTGGCGGCAG
The DNA here is from genome assembly GCA_903930585.1 of uncultured Geobacteraceae bacterium. GTDB lineage: Bacteria > Desulfobacterota > Desulfuromonadia > Geobacterales > Pseudopelobacteraceae > JACRCG01. Next base: position 11,700 of record CAIYZD010000675.1, read on the forward strand.
GAATTGCCCATGAAATCAATAATCCTATCGGGTTTATACTGAGTAACCTGAATAGCCTCAATAAATACGGGTGCAGAATCATGGAATACGTGACGGCCCAGTCAACGGCAATGGAAAGTGTTCTACAGGGGGAAGAAAGGTGCGATGACGTTATCAGCAATCTTGCTAAAACAAGAAGACGTCTTAAAATAGACACTATAATTTCCGATTTTTTCAACGTTATCAATGAATCGACCGAAGGGGCCGAACGGGTAAAAAAAATTGTTCAGAATCTGAAAAATTTTTCTCACCTTGATGGGTCGCAATGGAAGCTTTCAGATATTAATGCCGGTCTTGAAAGTACCATCAATATAATATGGAACGAGCTGAAATATAAAGCTGATGTTGTTAAAGAATTTGGAGAACTTCCTGAAACGCTCTGTAATCCTGGTGAGTTGAATCAGGTGTTCATGAATATCCTTATCAATGC
>CAIYZD010000676.1 GCA_903930585.1 uncultured Geobacteraceae bacterium
GGTATGGTCACCCAATAGTGGGCACCATGGCCTGAAAGTGATGTCTCATATGCTGCACCGCATTTGTTGAGATATGTCATCAATTGCAGCTGCTGGTGGGTGTCTTGTAATCGAGAACGGAAGGGGCCTTGAGAAGAATGCCCCGCGTAACCTGCTCCTCCATGAGCGCCTCCCCAAGCCCCATGTACACACTGCCGTGAATCTGCCCCAGGGCGTTCTCCAGGCTGAGCACCCGGCCGATGTCATGGGCTATCCATACCTTTTCCACCGTGACCAATCCGGTTTCGGCATCGCAATCCACCTGGATCACGGCGGCTGAATAACTGTAGGCCGGCGAAATCCCCACCCCTGAGCCTTTGAACGGTCCGGCCAGCTCGGGGGGCTTGTACCCCCCCACGGTGACCAGGGGACCCGCGTGATCTTCCGCCAGGGTACAGGCCTCCGGAAAGGTGACGGTTTTCCCCGGATTGTTTCTGTCCATAACCTGGCCATTGTGGAAAATAATGTCTTTCAATGGCGTTTCCAGCTTTTTTGCAACCGCTTCGGCGATAAATCCCCGCAATTCGCGAGCGGCCTTGATGGCGGCATTGCCCGACATGAAGGTAACCCGGCTGGAGTAGCTGCCGAGGTCTACGGGGGTGAGGGCGGTATCGGCGGAAATTGTGAAGATATCCTCCTGTTGCAGGCCGAGTATTTCGGCGACCAGTAAGGCGTGAATCGAGCGGGACCCCTGACCGATATCGGTTGAACCGGTATACACGGTCACACCGCCACTCCTGTCGATCCGCACCATGACTTGTGAATGATCCAGCGGATTGTGATAGAGCGGCAGCCCCGCTCCGCACAGGTAGGAACTCATGGCAAACCCGATCCCCTTGCCGGGGGGGAGGCTTGAACGCTTTTCGGAGAATCCCGATGCACTGTCCACCCTGCGGATGCATTCCGCAATGGCACAGCTGGTTATCCGCAAATGGTTGGCGGTAATGGAGTTTGGAGAAACGATATTGACCATGCGCAGGTCAATGGGACTCATGCCCAGCTCTTCCGCTATCTTGTCCAGCTGCAGCTCCAGGGCGAAACGGGGTTGGGGCGTCCCATGCCCACGCTTCGGACCGGCGGGGGGCTTGTTGGTGAACATGCGCACCCCGTCGAACTTGTAGTGGGGAATCTTGTAGGTGGTTGTCGCCATGATGCCGGTATAGAACAGGGTCGCAACACCGAAGCTGGCGTGGCCGCCCCCGTCCACGAAGTTGGTATACTGCATTGCCGTTATCGTGCCGTCCTTCCTGACGCCGGTCTTCAGTCGCATCAACACCGCATGGCGGCCTCTGTGGATATAGAAGACCTCTTCACGGGTCGCCACGTACTTGATCGTCCGCCCGGTTTTGCAGGCCAGATACGCAACGACCAGTTCGTGGCTGAAAGGTTCGCTCTTGCCGCCGAAACCTCCCCCCAGGGTTGGCGCAATGATCCGGATGTGGGCGGCCGGTTTGCCGAGGACGTCGGCCATTGCCTTGTGCAGATAGTGTGGGGTCTGGGTGGACGAATACACGGTCAGGTAACCCTGGTCGTCAGTCGTGGCGATCGTGGCATGTTCCTCCATGGCCATATGCGTGCTGGCGCCGTAGTAGAAGAGATCCTCCCGGATATGGTCGGCTTGCGCGAACCCGCTCTCGACGTCGCCGAATTCCAGGTTGACTTCTTTCGAAATATTACCTCTCCTGGTGTAGGTATGGATAGGGTCCTCGGTCGGTTGCAGCGCCTCTTCAACAGACATGAAGCTCGGCAGAATCTCGTACTCGACCTTGAACAGCGCCAGGGCAGCTTCAGCGGTCGCTTCATCCACCGCCACCACGGCGGCCAGCGGGTCCCCCACATAGCGGACCTTGTCATACGCCAGGGCATGCTCATCCTTGCTGACCGGCAGAACTCCGAATGATTTCGTCAGTTCCGTGCCGGTCATGATGTCCACAACACCCGGGTGCGCCTGTACCGCCCGGGAATCTATGCTGATGATTCTGGCATGGGCATGGGGACTGCGCAACAGCTTGCAGAAGAGCATGTTGGGAAAGGAAATATCCGCGGTATATTGGGCAGTGCCCGTGGCTTTGCTCATCCCCTCTACGCGAGGGTGGGACTTGCCGATAACCTGAAAATTTTCTTTCATGCCGGCACCTCTCCACCATGGCAGGCCGACCCACCGGCGCCGCAGCAGTCGTGGTCATGCATACGCCGGGCTGCCAGTTCCACCGCATCGAAGATCTTCAGGTATCCGGTGCAGCGGCAAATATTGCCTGACAGGGCAGCCTTTATCTCATCCCGGCTTGGCGCCGCTTTTTTATCCAGAAGGGCCTTGGAGGTCAGCAGCATGCCGGGCGTGCAATAGCCGCACTGGGCCGCCCCCAGTTCCGTAAAGGAGGTTTGCAGGGGGTGGGGCTTGCTCATGCTGCCCATTCCTTCGATGGTCAGTATCTTTTTTCCCTGAACGTCCACCGGCATCGTTATGCAGGAAAGCAGCGGAACACCATCCACCAGAACCGTGCATGCGCCGCATTCACCCAGTTCACAGCCGTGCTTGGTGCCGGTCAGCCCCAGGTCCTCACGGATAACCTCCAGCAGAGTTTTATGCAGCGGCACAAAAAGTTCATGTTCGACGTTGTTGACATTCAGTTTTATTACCGTTTTCATCTGTCTGCCTCCAATAGGTGGTATTCCATTGCCGATACAACACGGTTTTTATGGGAATGTTCACGGTAGGGTTGATTTTACCTTTTTTATACGTTTTCAGCCAGAAATAATTATCTTGCATACGAGATTGCACGTATGAGTATAACTTATCGATATTACACATAATTATTTCAACATGGTTCTGTTTTTAATATTATTGCTGATGGACTTCCATCGGAGGAAAAGGTTTATTACTGCTGATGTGAAGTTATGTCAATATCTCTTGTATGCAAGATATATTTGACGGTACAGGAAGTCAAGACAAAAGATTATGCCTGAATCCGTAACGGATTCAGGCATAATCAAGGGGGTAAATTGGATAAATTATGAAATACCGCTCGCGTTGTGATAACAGCACTTCTCCAATGTCGAGCGGTACTGCATGAGGTTTTTCATCTTTTACTGCTTACTTCGGTATTCCGGTCTCCCTGGGATTTGCATGATTAGTCGACCAGAGATACCATCCACCTTCATAGTTGGCGGCAGGCCATCCCATCATATACGCATAAAAGGTATACATGGCTGACCTCGCACCCCCACCGCAATAAAAATTCATTTTTTTACCAGGGGTAAATCCTGCCTGTGTCCATTTATACTTTGCTTCTTCAAAGGGTATAAAGGACTGGGCATCGGCACTTGAAATGTCGACCCAGTCTCCTATCCATTTGGCTGTAGGGATACGCCCTTTCTCGTCAAACCACCAGTAATATGAATTTGTCGCACCAATGAATTCATCCCACGCCCGGTCATCGACGATCATTGAACCCGTGTTTATACCATTAATAACATCAAAGAGGTCTTTGGTGGTAGCAATGTACTCCGGGTGCCCCGACGTTACGCCAAAACCTGCAGCGGGCGTCCATGCCGTTGTACCTGTCGCGACCGGATTTCCCGACGCTACCCATGCTTTATAGCCGCCGTTAAGGATACGGACATCGTTTACCCCTGCATATAATAGTCCCCATGCAATGCGTCCGGCCGTCATCGTGCTGATATCATCATCGGCGTACACGATAACAGTTTTATCCTTGGTAATTCCCATGCCGGCAAAAAATGCCTGCAGAGTGGGAAGGTCTTTTACATAGGAATTGGACGGACTCGAGTAACCAGCTCCAAACTCCGAGGTTGGGCCGGTTTCTATGGAGTATGTATCCAGAAATATGGCACCGGGTATATGTCCGGCCGTAGCGAATGGGAGTCCGGCCCCGGTTGTGGATATCTCATTTGTTTGATAACGGGGATACCATGACGTAAAGACAATCACATAGCCTTTGCCGGGATAGCTGCTCGGAGTACCAGCCGTACCGGGGTTACCGCCATTTATAAGAGCATTAACCCAGGCTGGATCCACAAGCGCTTCGTAATGCGGCTGCGGTAATTGCGGTGAAGTTGGTGTTGATGTTGATGAACCGCACCCCATCATCGACACCGCGATTATAAACGCCAGAATACATTTTACAATACCTTTTTTCATAGTTAATGAGCCCCTTTTAGTTGTTGGTACGATTTTCCATGTATTACAACTCCACGTACAACTTGGTGGGTAAAATGGTGGGCATGGTTGGGATCGAACCAACGACCTGCCGATTAAGAGTCGGCTGCTCTACCAGCTAAGCTACATGCCCAGTACTTACTGCAAATTGTACGTTAACAAATTATTTATCTCCCACAGTCAATCCTTTGTACGGCCAATTACGCCGGCGATTCAAAATAATAGGAGAATTCATGGCCGAATAGCTCAGGAATCATCACCGGTTCAGACTGCTGTTTTTGCTTCTCCAGCCAGTTGCACATCTCCCGGAATACTGTGATGTCGGTAATAGCCGCAAGATTCCTCAAGTCAACCGGAATCCCTGTTCCCTTCTGGACCAGAAATTCCATGTCCCATAAAGGGCATGGCTCCAGTTTCTGCGTCCTGTAGTTGAACTTGCAACTGTCATAGTCATTAATGTTCCTGGTGAAGTAGGTCATCTTTGCGACGCACAGGTCGTAAAAACTGAAGACGAGTTCCAGAGGGTTGCATCTCATAAACGCGCGATGCGTGGCATACGGATGATCCGGGCGGTTGCCGAACTGTCGCACCCAGAACAGCCTGTTGTTGATCTTTTTCGGGACGAGCCGATATTTTTCGACCAGCCGGACATTATCTTCGCAAAGCTCATCAAGCGGATCAGTTTCAACCATGCGACATCCTCTCTGCAACATGAATGACAGTAAAACTGGTGGGCACGGAAGGATTAGATCCTTCGACCTGCCGATTAAGAGTCGGATACTCTGCCAATCAGCCGGAGTTTTTTATAACAATTGACACACCTCCGTCAAATTGTTATTTTTGAATTAACGATTTATTCCATCGCTAATAACGATAAGAGGCCCTATGATTCTTCGACAGTTGGAAGTATTTTTATCTGTAATCGATTCAGGCAGTTTCTCGGCCGGTGCCCGGAACGCCCACACAACACAGTCTACCGTAAGCCAACATATCGCTGCCCTGGAGGAAGAGTTTGCGGTGCAACTTCTGGAACGATCCAGAAACGGAGTGAGTTTGACGGAGGCCGGGGAGATATTTAACAAACACTCCCGAAGAATCATGGGCGAAATCAGGGCGATCGAAGAAGCTCTGCGCCGGTATCGAGGGATTGAAGATGCGACGTTACGGGTGGCGGCAAGCACCATTCCCGGCACCTATCTGATTCCGCGGGTTGTGGCCGGCCTGTGCGGAAAATTTCCCAATTTGGCGGTAAGGGTCGTACAAGGAGACAGCAGGGAAGTCGTCGAAGCGGTAATTAACCGGCAGGCGGAAGTGGCGGTAGTGGGGCATCGCTTCGAGGAGCGCGGGCTAACCTACGTCCCGGTGGGAAAAGACGAAATTTACCTGGTTGTGCCTGCCGGTCACCCCTGGACCGAGCGTCCTTCGGTGACGACCGATGAGTTGATCGACGCTCCGTTCGTGGTGCGGGAATCGGGCTCAGGAACAGCCAAGACGGTGGTGGAGGCACTTGCTCAGGCCGGGATAGATGCTTCCAGGCACAGGATTCGCCTCAAGGTGGGAAATAATGACGCCGTCAAGGCAGCGGTGATGGCCGGGGTCGGGATCTCGTTTCTCTCGGATCTGGCTGTTCGAAGCGAGCTGGAACGAGGGGTTCTGGTAGTTGTGCCGGTCGAAGGCATACAAATTATGCGGAGCTTTTACATGGTCCGCCGCTCCAACCTGGAACTGTCTCCCGCCGCAGCCGCTTTTTGGGAGCAGATGCTCGCGGAATTCGGGTGATGTGAAATAAACCCAAAGGGTTTTGAGTTTCCATATTTTACCAAAGCTCTGTGCTGCAACAACATCCATCAGATGGATCTTACGTTATCATTGTTGACAGCAAACTAAATATTACATTACAATAAACAGAAGTAATGAAAATATTAAATGGTGCGAGGTTTCGAAAAATGGCATATTCAGCGACTATTACATCAAAAGGACAGATCACGATCCCGCGCGCTGCCCGTCAGGCGTTAAATTCGTCTACTGTTGACATTGAGGTTCAAGGCAATCTGGTGATCTTGCGACCGGTGCAGAGTGTTGCCGGTTCGCTGGCTGCATATCAACATGGCACTGAATCCTTTGAAAAAATAAGAAGCAAGGTGTGGCAGGAGGTTGCCGATGAAAAAGCGGGCAAGCCTTCCTGATACCAACTTCATCCTGCGCTATTTGCTTCATGATAATGAGGCGTACTTTGTTGAGGCGGCAGACTATTTCGAGAAGGTTCGTGTCGGGAAAGAACCTGCCTTGATTGCCGAATCGGTGCTGATAGAGTGTCTGTATGTATTGACGAAATATTACAAGGTACCTCGTGTAGAGGCAACAAATAGTCTTCATGGAATCCTCCTCTACAAAGGAGTAATAAACCCCAACCGGGATGTACTGGACAGAGCATTGTCACAGTTCGCGGAAACCACGTTGGACCCGGTTGATTGTCTGCTGATCGCCATGACTGCAATCGAAGGCTCTGTTGTACTATCATTTGATCAGGCGTTGCTGAAGCGGATTGTACATCAGGCAGGTCAGACAAACGGTGAAAAGTAACCGGGCATCCTCCGGCTGATCGAAAAATAGCCCAAATTGTAACACTTTTTTATTGACACGCACTCGATTGCGGGTTCAGTATACAAGTCCGCAGAAGAATAGAGAACCCGTCTTGTTTTACTGACCGTTCCCGTACGCTTTTAGGAGTACGCTATTATGTTATCCGCTCTGCAGGGTTCTTTTGTTTTTGACCCTGCGTTCGTGGCGATCTCTGCCGCGCTTGTTATTGGCTGTGCCGGTCTTCCTGGCCTGTTCCTTCGTAAACCGGGTCCCGGCCAGATCCTGTCGGCAGTAGCAACCATTCTGGCTGCCGTGGCCGGTGTGTCTGCTGCCATGATGCTCCTCTTCAGTCACTCTACGACTACCTACTCTCTTGAGTGGGGGTTGCCGTTCGGTCCCTGTGATCTTGTCATTGATCCCCTGTCCGCTTTTTTTATGCTTCCGGTCTTTCTGGTTGCTGCCGCCGGTTCCCTTTTTGCGGTCGGGTACTGGCCTGCATCCGAACATCGCTCTACCGAACGTGGCCTGACTTTTTTTTACGGTCTGCTGGCCTCATCGATGGCAATTCTGCTGACCGCCCGCAACGGCGTCTTTTTTATCATGGTGTGGGAGGTTATGGCGCTTTCGGCCTATTTCCTGCTGGTAACCGAACATGACCGGGCAGATGTCCGGCGCGCCGGTATAATTTACCTGATTGCGACCCACACCGGCACTGCGGCTCTGTTTGTCTCTTTTTCACTGCTGGCGGCCCAGACCGGTTCGTTTATGCTTCCGGCCTCCGGAGCGCTGTCGGCGCTCTCCCCCTTAGCCACGGTCATTGCGCTGGCAGCATTTATCGGCTTTGGTGCGAAGGCCGGCATCATGCCGCTTCACACCTGGCTCCCCGCAGCCCATGCCAATGCTCCCAGCCACGTATCGGCGGTGATGTCGGGTGTCATGCTGAAAATGGGGCTGTACGGCATCTTTCGGACCCTGACCTATTTTCACGATCCGCCGCTGTTCTGGGGTGCGATCCTGACGGTATGCGGCATTACATCGGCGCTGCTCGGGATCGCTTTCGCGGTGGCCCAGCGTGATCTGAAGCGACTGCTTGCCTGCAGCAGCATCGAGAACATCGGCATCATCACTACCGGTCTTGGCGTTGCCCTGCTGGGGGTGTCAAGTCATAATCCCGTGCTGATGTACTTCGGCATGGCGGGCGCCCTGCTTCATATTCTGAATCACAGTTTCTTCAAGCCGTTGCTGTTTTTTGGCTCCGGGGCTATAATTCATGCTGCCGGAACACGTGAGATGAACCTTATGGGGGGGCTCGGAAAAGGGATGCCGCGTGTGGGGTTTCTCTTTCTGGTCGGAGTGGTTGCGATCTGCGGTATTCCGCCTCTGAACGGATTTGTCAGCGAATTCCTGCTGTATCTCGGATTTTTTTCGCAACTTAAGGCGAACAGCCTGATCTATCTGGTATTCCTGGCGCCCCTGCTGGCGCTCGTGGGGGGATTGGCCGTTGTTGCTTTCACCAAGCTGTACAGCTCGGTCTTCCTCGGGATGCCCCGAAGTGCCGCTGCGGCTCACCCGCACGAGGCGGGAGTGACGATGCTGGCGCCGATGGCGTTTTTCGCCCTGCTCTGCGTGCTGATCGGGTTTGTTCCGCATCTGGCGATTCGTCTGGTTTCACCGGCTATTGCGGCGTTTAATCCGCAGTTGCCGATAGCGGCGCTTTCCGCGGAGTATGGTGCGCTTCTGGATACGCTCTCCTTTTTCGGAGTGCTGCTGCTGGCTGCCGCTGGTGCTGCGGCACTGCTCTGGAAATGGCGGTTGGGGCGCGCACGGATATCTTCCGCTCCGACCTGGGGGTGCGGGTATCAGCGCGGAACGGCCCGTATGCAGTATGGAGGGACGGCGTTTTCCGAGCTTGCCGTGTCGGTATTCGACGGCGTCGTTCACCAGCGTATCGAGCGACCGGTGTTGACCGGAATTTTTCCGAAAGGGGGGCGGTGCAGCGATATACCGACTGAAACGCTTCTGGAGCGGATTGTTGAACCGTTGTTTCGTATGACCGGGTTTTTGTTCGGCTTTCTGCATCACTTGCAGCATGGCCTGATGCATATCTATATGCTCTATATTTTTGTCACCCTGTTTATTCTGATGCTTTGGGCAAACTGACGCTTGGGAGCTACCATGACGAACAGTACTATCATTACCTGTGCGATCCATATGTTACTGGCGCTCGTTATGCCGCCGCTGCTCCTGGGAGTGATCGGCAAAACGAAAGCGGCGTTTGCCGGGAGGGTCGGCGCACCATTTTTGCAACCTTACTACGACATCATTCGCCTGTTGCAGAAAGGCTCCGTATTCAGCACGACTACCAGCTGGGTTTTTCGTGCGGGCCCGATTGTCGCACTGGCGACCACCGCTGTCGCGGCACTGCTGATTCCGTTTGGCGCACATCCGGCGCCGATATCATTCGATGGCGACATGATCCTGTATGCGTATCTGTTCGCGTTGGGACGTTTTTTTACGATGGCGGCAGCGCTGGATACCGGTTCCAGTTTTGAAGGGATGGGGTCGGCCCGGGAGGCAACCTACTCCTGCCTTGCCGAACCGACCCTGTTTTTTGCCCTGATCACCCTGTCGCGCCTCTCCGGATCGTATTCCCTTTCCGGTATGCTGCGGTATATCACCTTGTCGTCATGGTTGCAGTCCGGAGCCGCGCTGCTGCTTCTGATCGGCGGGATGTTCGTCGTGCTGTTGTCCGAAAACTGCCGCATCCCTTTTGACGACCCGAACACGCACCTTGAGCTGACCATGATTCATGAAGTCATGGTACTTGATCACAGCGGTCCTGCTTTTGCGATTATTCAGTATGCCGCCGCCCTGAAGCTGTTTGTATTGGGAGCTTTTTTCGTTCATCTGGCGCTCCCGTATTCGACCGGCAACCCGCTTGCTGACTGGGGGCTTTTCATCATTTCCATGCTGGAGCTGGCGGTTGTAATCGGCGTTGTTGAGTCGATTATGGCCCGCCTCCGTCTGGTTAGCGTTCCGCAACTACTGGTTGCCGCCTCCATACTGGCGGCTTTTTCTACCCTGCTTGTCATCAGGTGACTCAAATGTTTACTCTGGCCGATCAACTTCTTGTATTGGTGCTGCTGATCAATTTCATCTCGCTCGGCACCAGCCGTCTGATTTTTTCCATTCGTGCGGTAGCGGTTCAGGGTGTCATTCTGGGAATCCTGCCCGGAATGATACACCCGTTTTCCTGGCATTTGGTTGCGATTACCGTGGTCATCGTAGCGGTCAAGGGGTTTGTCATTCCGCTGCTGCTTGCCCGGGCCGTCCGTTCTGCAGAAATCAAGCGCGAAGTGGAACCTTTCCTCGGATATGTCCCCACGTTGCTGCTGGGTGCGATTTTTACGGCGCTTTCATTCGGTTTTGCCGACAAGCTGCCGTTGTTGCCCGAACATCAGAATTACCTGTTTGTTCCGGCATCGATTGCCACGCTGATGACCGGTTTTCTGATTCTTACGACGCGCCGCAAGGTGATCTCCCAGGTCATCGGGTATCTTGTCCTTGAAAACGGCATTTTTATCTTCGGCCTGCTGCTGGCGGAAGCGATGCCGGTCATGGTGGAAGCGGGAGCGCTTCTTGATCTGCTGGTCGGTACGTTTGTCATGGGGATAGTTATCAACCAGATTAACCGTGAGTTCTCGTCGCTGGACACTTCGCTTCTGACCTCGCTGAAAGAGGAGTAGTTCCATGTTTGCTGCCCTGATAATTCTTCCGCTCATCGGCGCCGCCGTAACCTGGCTGATTCCGTCTGATCGACTGCGTCCCAAGATTTTGTCGCTCTTTGCGCTTGCCCATCTCGGTATAACGGTCCGGATGCTGATAGTGACTCCCCCTGAATCTACCGGTGGCTGGTTTCATCTGGATGCGCTCGGAAAAATCGTCCTGTTGAGCACCAGTACCCTCTTTCTGACCTGCGCCATTTACTCGATCGGGTACCTTGTGTATCGTCATGAACGTTCCAACCGCCTCCTCTGCATGGGGCTGCTGATCTGCCTGACGGCGGCCTCAATGGTTACCATTACGCATCATCTGGGACTCATGTGGGTGGCGCTTGAAACCACGACCATATCCATGGCCCCGCTGATCTATTTCAACCGCAATGCCCGTTCGATCGAGGCAACCTGGAAATATCTGTTGATCTGCTCGGTCGGGGTTGCTCTGGCCCTGATAGGTCTTTACTTTCTTGCGTATGCCACAATTGTCGCCAAAGTCGAACCCTCGCTGCTGCTCGACGATCTTCTGCTGGATGCCGGTAAACTTTCCTCCGGCTGGGTTCATGCGGCGTTCGTCTTCCTGCTGATCGGTTTCGGGACCAAAATGGGACTGGCCCCGCTTCATACCTGGAAGCCGGATGCGTACGGTGAGGCTCCCGGCCTGGTTGGCGCCCTGCTGTCGGGTGGCCTTGTTAATCTGGCTTTTCTGGCGCTTCTCCGGGTCTACCAGCTCTGTCTGGCTACCAAGGAGATTGTTTTTTTTCAAAACGCCCTGGTTGTCATGGGGTTGATCTCGATGATCTTTGCCGCGATCTTCATGACGCGGCAGGCTGATTTCAAGCGGATGCTCGCCTATTCCAGCGTCGAGCATGTCGGTATCATGGCGGTAGCGCTCGGATTAGGGGGGAGGGCTATCTTCGGCGCTTTGTTCCATATTCTTGCCAATGGTTTGACCAAAGGTGTCCTCTTTTTGTCGTCAGGTAATATTCACCGATCATACAACAGCAAAAGTACCGATCATGTTCGGGGTGTCCTCCGCCGCCTCCCCTGGTCGGGCGGGCTCTTCATGGCCGGCTTCATCGCCATTACCGGTTCACCCCCATTTGCGCCGTTTATCAGCGAGTTTACCATCATCAGCAGCGCGTTTATTCAGGGGCGCATGCTGGTAGGTGCGATTTTTCTGCTGTCACTCACGGTCATTTTTATCGGTATGGCGCTGACGGTTCTGCCGATGGTGATGGGTGAAGCGCCTCCCGACAGCGAGACGACGTCGTATCGAGATACGCTCCTGACTGTCGGGCCGCCGCTGGCGTTGCTGCTGGTAGTGTTCGTGCTGGGAGTATGGATACCGGCTCCGCTGATGACCCTGTTACGCGATGCTTCTGCGCTGCTGGAGGTGCCGCAATGAGCTTTGGTATGAAAACGTTCTATAATGGCACTTCGTTCCATCGTGGCGAAATTCCTCAGCCGGATAATGATACGTTCATCCAGGGAATTTTGGATGCAATCACGGCAGGGTGGCGCGTCTGTTCCTATTTCGGCGTTCCGAATGCCGCCGGGGCGACACTGTATTGCGTTATGTCCGCCCGCGCCGGGAACGGTACTCTCGGAATCGTTGCCACTCTGGTCGGCCGCTCTTTTCCCTCACTTGCCGTACTCTGTCCACAGTTGCACCTGTTTGAACGCGAGATAGCGGAACAGTGTCTGGTGCGCCCGGAAGGGCACCCCTGGTTCAAGCCGGTTCGTTTCCAAAAGCCGCTCTGCGACGGAGAAGGATTCTGGAGCGGGAGCGATGGCGGCGGCCTGTTGCCGGCCGTAATGGATTTTTACCGTGTCGAAGGGGATGAAGTTCATGAGGTGGCGGTCGGCCCGGTCCACGCCGGCATTATAGAACCGGGGCATTTTCGTTTTCAGTGTCATGGCGAAGAGGTACTCCACCTGGAAATAGCGCTCGGATTTCAGCATCGCGGGATTGAACGGGCTTTGATCGGCGGACCGACACCACGAACCCAGCATGTAATGGAAACGATTGCCGGCGATACGACCGTTGGGCACGGTCAGGCCTACTGCATGAACATGGAATCACTGGGAGGTGTGTTTGCCTCGCCCCGTGCCGAAACGGTGCGCGGTATCGCTCTGGAACTGGAACGGCTGGCCAATCATACCGGCGATCTCGGTGCGATTGCCGGGGATGTCGGGTACCTGCCGACGGCGTCGTTCTGCGGCCGGATCCGGGGGGATTTTCTTAATATGACCGCCCTGATATGCGGCAGCCGCTTTGGCCGGGGTCTGCTGAAACCGGGGGGACTCGGCTATGATTGTGATGCCGCTTTAACGGAGGAGCTGTACAAGCGGCTGCAAACGGCACGGGAAGATCTCACCGGGGCGGTGACGTTGCTGTGGGATACTCCTTCGGTTATGGCACGTCTGGAAGATATCGGCACGGTTTCGGAAGCGGTTGCCCGCGAGATCGGCCTGGTTGGTCCGGCTGCCCGTGCGTGTAGTTTGAACCGCGATGTCCGGCGCGACCATCCGTTCGGTATATTCCGGATGAGTCAGATACCGGTGATTACCGCAACCAGCGGTGATGTTGCCGCCCGAACACTGGTCCGCTGGCTGGAGGCCGAGCGTTCACTTGATTTCATTGATGAACAGGTGCGTCATCTGCCGCGCGGCGGTTATCGTAACCAGCCGAATGCGCCCGCTTCCGAACGGTGTGCCGTCGCGCTGACCGAAGGATGGCGCGGCGAGATCTGTCATGTCGCCTTGACTGACGATCAGGGGCGTTTTGAGCGGTACAAGATCGTTGATCCGTCGTTTCATAACTGGAGCGGTCTGGGCCTTGCCCTGCGCAACCAGCAAATTTCCGATTTTCCGCTCTGCAACAAGAGTTTTAACCTGTCGTACTGCGGGTTTGATCTGTAAACTGGAGCTTGTATGCTAAAAGCCATTCTTACACGTTTCCGTCAGGGACATCGCACCATGGCGTATCCCGATGCGCCGCAGCCGTTGCCGCCCCGTTTTCGCGGTCTGCCGCTGCTTGACGCGACACGCTGCGGTGACGGATGCCGCGCCTGCGCAGCTGCCTGCCCGTATGGATCGATTTCGGATTCCGGAACCTTGACAGTTGATATGGGAACCTGCCTGTTCTGCGCCGACTGCGTCGCAGCGTGTCCTCGTAATGCAATTTCGTTTTCAACTGATGCCCGTCTTTCAAGTCGCAGTCGCGACGGTTTGCGGGTAATTGCCGGCGAAGAGTATCAACCGGGAGGGGCGCTGGAGGGAGAACTGCTGCGCCTGTTCGGACGGTCGCTCAAATTGCGTGAAGTCAGCGCCGGCGGCTGTAATGCCTGTGAGGCCGATACCAACGTGCTCTCCACCATCGGGTGGGACCTGGGACGTTTCGGCATCCAGTTTGTGGCCAGTCCCCGCCACGCTGACGGCATATTTGTGACCGGGCCGGTCAGTGAAAACATGCGTGAGGCGCTGCTGGCCACCTACGCGGCGATTCCTGAACCGAAACTGGTTATTGTTGCCGGCGCCTGTGCGATTAGCGGAGGTCCGTTCAAAGATCACGCCGAAGTACATAACGGCGCCGCCGGCTTTGTACCGGTCGATCTGTATATTCCCGGCTGTCCTCCCAGTCCCTTGACCATACTGGACGGACTGTTGCGATTGGTGGGGCGTGTGCAGTAACGACTTTTCTTGTCAGCAGGGTGTCTGACACGCCTGCTATGTGGTACATTTCTTATAAAAAGGAGAATTGTGTAATGGATTTAAAAAAACAGGATACCTATCTTCACGATTGGAAAACCCACGAAGACTGTGCCGAACGGATGCTGCCGATAATCGGCCGGATGTATCGTGAGAATAATGTGGTACCGACGGTGTACGGTCGTACGCTGGTGCATTGTTCGGTAATCGATATTCTCAAGGCTCACCGATTCGCACGGCTGATTATCGATACCGAGCTGTCCGTCACGGATACCCTGCCGCTTCTGGAGGCGATGAGCAGACTCGACCTTGCGCCCGCCAGAGTCGATCTCGGCAAGCTGATCGTCAAGTGTCAGAGTTTGAACGGGGCGATGGATGTCGATTCGTTCGTCAAACAGGAACTGGCTCGTATCAATACCGGTCGCGCTGCGCTACTCGCCGAACCCCAGGATATCGTGCTGTATGGTTTTGGTCGAATCGGCCGTCTTCTGGCCCGTATTCTTGTTGAGAAAGCGGGCAGTGGCGAAAAATTGCGCATCAGGGCGGCGGTTGTCCGCAAAGGGGGCGCCGACGATTTGCTGAAGCGTGCCAGTCTGCTCCGCCGCGATTCCGTCCATGGTCCTTTTAACGGTATTATTACGGTCGATGAACAGGAAAACGCCATCATCGCCAATGGCAACATGATCCGGATCATCTACGCCGACGCGCCTGAAAACGTGGATTATACCCAGTACGGAATTCATGACGCCATCCTGATCGATAACACCGGCAAGTGGCGTGACCGGGAAGGGCTGGGCAAACATCTTAAAGCCAAAGGAATTGCCAAGGTCGTTCTTACCGCGCCGGGGAAGGGGGATATTCCCAACATAGTTGCCGGGATTAACGACGAGCTGATTTCCGAGCAGGAACAGATCTTTTCGGCAGCCAGCTGCACCACCAACGCTATCGTACCGGTGCTGAAAGCGGTCAACGACCGGTTCGGCATCGTAAGCGGGCACGTGGAAACCTGCCACTCCTACACCAACGACCAGAACCTGATCGACAACTATCACAAAGCTTCCCGGCGTGGCCGGAGTGCCCCGCTCAATATGGTCATTACCGAAACCGGCGCCGCCAAGGCGGTCGCGAAGGTGATTCCGGAACTGAACGGAAAACTGACCGGCAACGCCATTCGCGTGCCGACTCCGAACGTGTCGCTGGCGATTCTTAACCTGGAGCTGGCTCATCCGGTTGATGTCGCCGGACTGAACGCCTACCTGCGTAATATGTCGCTCGATTCACCGTTGCAGAACCAGATCGATTATACCAATTCGCCCGAAGTCGTTTCGAGCGATTTTGTCGGGTCGCGACATGCCGGTGTGGTCGACTCATTGGCGACAATTACCCAGGGACATCGCTGCGTCCTGTATGTCTGGTATGATAATGAATTCGGCTACAGCTGCCAGGTGGTACGAATGGTTCAGCAGATGGCCGGGCTGGAACTGCCGACACTGCCGAGCTGAGAAAAGGCTGTTCTGAGGAAGAATGGTGTTTCGTGCCGCATCAGGGGTGATGCGGCACGTTTCCGTTATAATGCACCGCCAGCCAAATCGTTTTCTGCCCCGGGTCGGTACGCTCAACTCGATGGCGACAGTTGGCGGGAATCATGACATGGTCGCCGGGTTGCATGATCAAGGGGACGGCACTGTTTTCAAACCGGAGAGTCGCCTCACCGGAAACCAGAAGTACCCATTCATGCCATTCCTGATCAAACCATTCGCCGGGCGCTGTCGAATGTCCGTCCGACACGATCCGTTCGATTCGGATCGTGTCGGATTCTGCCAGCGTTTGAAAAAGCTCGTTTTGGAGCGATGATGGGATATCGTGGAACAGATTATCTGTCCGAAACGGCATCTCTCTTTTCCGAGTACCCCGCATATCCTATTTCTTAATCGTCTTTTTTTGGTCGTCCGGCACCGGAGCCGTTACCGGTGCCGTTTTTATTTCAGGAGTCTGCTTTTCCTGCAAAGCGGTAAGCCGCGCATTTTCGGTTTTCAGTTCATCAACCGTGCGAGACAGTTCAAGCTGTTCGATCTTGAGTTTGTCAGCTCTGTTCCGTTCGCCGGAAAGCTGCTCCACCTGACTGACCAGTGCAGTTTTCTCCGCCTTGATGGTTTCAAGCTCTTTTGAGATAACCTGACATTTTATCTCTTCACCCCTCAGACGTTCCATTTCCGCTTTGCGCTCTTCAAACAGCTTCAGCTTGCCCGTTACTACGGCGAACTGCTTTTCGATAGCTTCCAGTTCGGCTGTAGCCCGAACATACTCGATCCGGGAAAGTGCTGTTGCAGTTGCACGTTCGGCGGTGTCGAGGGATATTTTGATCTCTTTTTCGGCTTCGGGGGTTAAATCACCAAAGCCGAACATCGATTTGCCGGCCTTGAAACTATCGTCGGCATATCTCAGCGCGTTTCGTGCCTGGTCCAGATCTGCTGCCGCTTCCCTGTTTCCTTCCGTTTTGCCGGCAACCGTTTCCACCGTTGATCGCATTGCTTCAAGTTGAGCCGAAATTTTGTTTTTATCCGCAGCGAAGGCGGTTGAAACCGTCACGCACCATGCTGAAATCAGTATAAGGTATCGCCATTTCATGTCAGTTATCCTCCCCCTGCCGAAAACGCTCCAGTCGAGCTTCCAGCTTCTTTAATTCCGACCGGCGTACGGCAACTTTTTCCAACAGTTCTTTCTCGGCAGCTTTGGCATCGGCGGCATTCAGCTGGATAGTGGCCAGCTCCAATTGCCGCGTAGCAACACTTTCTTTTCCTGCGGAAAAATTGATTCTTGCCTCGGCAATACACTGTTTTGCTGCATCCAGCAGCTCGTTTGCATATTCGCCCGCAGTTGTTGTTGCGCCCTTTGCTGCTCGCTGTTCGAGCTGCTGCAGCCGGGTTTCGGGCACGACCGGCACCGTTGCGGCCGGAGCAAACGTGGAAAAGCAGATCAAAGCCATGCAGGCTGATATAATAACATTTCTCATACCGGTAACTCCTGAAATTGTTTTCCCGCATAGTACCATTGCAGGCCTAAAATTCAACCACAAAACAGAAGACGGGTGTGAATGCCGGTTTGTGCGGTAAAATTTCATAATTATTCCTAAATAATGTGTACTTTAAGGCAAATTATTGATATTTTTCTGCCACCTTTAGATTTATGTAATTTTTGAAGGAGACAACACATGGCGCCGGTCAGCCTCAGCAAGTTGATAAAAAAACGAGCGCTTACACCCCTGTTTTATCGTTTGGTCAGCGATCTGGAAACCTCAGTCGTTATCGAAGACGCTGAGGGAAAACTCCTGATGGCTACCGACGGCGCCGAGCGGTGTACGCGGTATCCGGTGACTGTTACCGGTGAGGTCATAGGGTGGGTGAATGGTACGGAAAAAGTGGCGGTTATTGCTTCTCTGCTTACCTGCCTGGCAGAATCCGAAATGGAAAAACGAGCACTAGTCAGCGAAACTCTTAATAAATATAAAGAAATCACACTCCTTTACGATATGGTTGAGAAGGTGTCGTCATGCCTGGATACGAAGGAGGTGGCGCGGCTTGTAATCGAAGAGGCAAGAAGAGTATTCAGGTTAAGTAGCGTCGCGGTGTTGCTGCTGAACAGGGAAACCGATGTTTTGGAGGTGGTTGGAGAGTTTGGTCATGAGCCCGGAGTCACGGCCACCGTCAGCCGAGGCGTGGGGATCGCCGGTAGCGTATGGGCTTCGGGCAGGGCTGAGATCGTTAACGATGTCCGCTCCGATTTGCGGTTTGTCGAAGGTACCGACTCCATCTGCTCTCTCATGTGTGCTCCGCTCAAGGCCAAGGAGACGGTAGTGGGCGTGATCAACCTGGGAAATGATCAGCCGGTGACGTATACGGCGGAAGAGTTGAAGCTCTTTACCACGCTTGCTTCTCTCGCAGCCGTTGCGATTGATAATGCAAGTCTCTACGAACAGTTGCAGGAAACTTTTTATACGACGGTCTACACTCTTGCCGAGACGATTGAAAAACGGGATCCCTACACCGGAAATCACACCAAGAGGGTCATGGAGTACAGTCTTGCCGTCGGGAAAATTCTGAAGTTATCGGAAATAGATATGGCACGGCTTCAGCTTGGGGCCGTACTTCACGATATCGGCAAGATCGGCATCCGTGACAACGTGCTCCTCAAGGAGTCCGCTCTCACGGATGATGAGTTTGAGCAGATAAAGAAACATGCCGTTTACGGTGAGGAAATCATCAGCCGTATTTCACAGCTTCAGTCGGCGATCCCCGGAATAAAACACCACCATGAAAAGTTTAATGGGAGGGGGTATCCGGATGGCCTTACCGGTGAGGAGATCGATATTACCGCACGAATCATCTCTGTGGCGGACTCGTTCGATGCGATGACCACCAACAGGCCATACCGGAGCGGTCTGAGTCTCGATGAAGCTTTTGGTGAGTTGCGGAAATATGCCGGCTCCCAGTTTGATCCGATAGTTGTGGATGCTTTTTTTGCTGCCGACGTAATGGAAGCGTTTTTTGCTGCGAATTCGCGCCGGAAGATTATCTTTTGATTCCATAAAGGAGATAGCAATGCCAAAGGTACTGATAGTTGACGATGAACCGTTCATCCGGCTTCTTCTTGAGCAGACTCTGGAAGAACTGGAGGACGACGGTGTGGAGCTGATCACTACCGATAACGGTGAGACGGCACTGGAGATAATTAAGAGTGAGAGGCCGGAGATAGTATTTCTCGATGTGATGATGCCTAAAATGAACGGTTTTGACGTTTGCAATGCGGTCAAGAACGATCTCGGAATCAGTGGCGTCTACATTGTTCTGCTTACCGCCAAGGGACAGGAGTTTGACAAGCAGAAGGGGGCAGATGTCGGAGCCGATATCTATATGACAAAACCTTTTAATCCGGATGAGGTGCTTGAGAAAGCGCGAAGTATCCTGGGGTTATAAACGGAGAACACAACGTGCCAAAGATACTGATTGTCGATGATGATCCCTGTATTCGGCTCCTTCTTGAACAGATTCTTGAAGAACTGGTTGACGAGGGAGTTGAGTTGATCACTGCCGACAACGGAGAGGTCGCTCTCGACATCATCAGAAGAGAAATTCCCGAGATAGTTTTTCTTGATGTGATGATGCCGAAAATGAACGGTTTCGATGTCTGCAATGCGGTTAAAAATGAACTCCATATCGAAGGGTTGACAATTGTCATGCTCACGGTGAGGGGGCAGAAAGTCGACAAACAGAGGGGGATGGCTGTGGGGGCCGACAGGTATATGACAAAGCCCTTCAATCCTGAAGAAATTCTTGATGTTGCCAGAGAGATCCTCCGTCTGTAGCGTGATGTTTATCTTCAGGGAAATTTCATGGTACATGGGTATAAAACGCCGCAAGTGGCTGAAGTTAAATGGGGTCAGGTATGAACGAACAGGGACAAATTGACAAAGGGAAGGCTCTCAAGTGGCTGGAAGGTGATGAGCGGATGTTTGTCAGGATAAAAGCCATTTTTATGAAAAATGTTCCTCCTCAGGTGGAACAGCTCAAAGAATGCCTGGCTCTGGGCGATACCGGTTCCACGGAAAGATTGGCTCATACGATCATGGGCTCTTCGGCAATGCTGGGGGCGAGCGTTATGAGTAGTGAGGCGGGAAATATAGAACTGAGTGCGATAGAAGGAGATATGAATGCCGCCCGACTCCACTTTGCGAAATTTGTCGGGGAGTACGAGAAAGTTATGGAGGAACTGTTTGTAGAGGGGGGGCATGATGCATATTCTGGTAGTAGATGACGAAGAGATGGTTCGGTACGTCTTGACGGAAAAACTTTTAGAGTCCGGCTTTTCAGTCATCGCGGCATCCGGCGGACAGCAGGCGGTGGAATTTTTTCGCAATACGCCGTTCGACGCAGTGCTTCTTGATCTCAAGATGCCGGGCATGGACGGTATTGAAACGTTGAAGGAGTTGAGGATGCTGGATCCCGAGGTGCCGGTAATCATGGTAACGGCGTATGGCGACATCGCTACTGCCGTTGAGGCGATCAAGCGTGGAGCGTATGATTTTGTCGAGAAACCACCCCAGATAAGCAGGATCATGGTCACACTCAGACGTGCAATCGAAAAGGCGTCACTTGAGCGGGAGGTTAAGAAGCTTGGGAAGAATATTGAGGAGTCGGCGGTTCTGAAGCAGGCGTACGAGAAGCTTAAGGAGCTGGATCAGGTGAAGACGGCATTTCTCTCTTCCGTCTCCCATGAATTGAGAACCCCTCTCACCTCAATCATCGGGTACGCGGAAATCAGCAGAAAAAAACTTTTGAAACTCATTCCCGCGATGAGCGACGATGACCCGAAAACGACGAAAAGCATCCGGCAGGTGGAAGAAAATCTGGGAATTCTTGTCTCAGAATCCGGGAAACTTGCCGGTTTAATCGAAAGTATCCTCGATCTGACCGCGATGGAGGCGGGCACGGCAGAGTGGCGTTGGGAACCGCTGCAGTTGCGGGAAGTCATCGAGGATGCTGCGGCGGTGTTCTCGCCGGTATTCAAGGAGAAAGGACTCGAATTTTCCGTAACTATCGAGGATGATTTGCCGATGATCAAAGGGGACAGGTACCGGATTTCCCAGGTTATCAACCAGATATTCACTAATGCCGCCGCGTTTACCGATCAGGGGGGGGTGACATGCAGCGCAAAAAGGGTCGAGAGCACGATTGTGCTGAGCATTTCCGATACCGGCAGAGGCATTCTTGCTTCCCGGCAGGGGGTCATTTTTGAAAAATTCAGCCAGATCGGTGATACACTTACGGATAAACCGAAGGGGGTCGGCCTCGGTCTCCCGATAAGCAGACTGATTGTGGAGTATCACGGGGGGAAGATCGGTGTTGAGAGCGAACCGGGCAGGGGGAGTGAGTTCACCATTGTGCTGCCGGTCGAGGAGGAAATGGGAATATGAGCATACCTGTAACAAAAATACTGGTTGTTGATGACGATGTCTTTGTGCGGGAGATGATTTCATCAATCCTTGAATCCAGCGGCTATATGACGGAGATGGCAGAAAATGGCCGGGAAGCGCTTGAAAAATGCATTGCCGATACAGACATCGACCTGATCGTTTCCGATGTTAACATGCCGGAAATGGACGGGATCCAGTTGATCAAGGAGGTCCGGAATCAAGGGCTTGATGTGCCGATTATCATGGTGACCGGCGTAAGCAGCATTTCAGTTGCAGTGGATGCTCTCAGTAGTGGCGCCATCGACTATGTTCTCAAAGATGAGGGGATAGAGGAAACCATCATTATTACGGTCAAGAGAGCCCTTGCGAAGCATCAGCTCAAACTGCAGAATCTCCAGCTTATTGCCGATCTGGCAGCCAAGACAACCGAACAGGAAGACACGCTTTCCTATCTCTCCGCAATCATCAACAATATGCCCGACGGCCTGCTTGTTACCAATGCCCTGACTCGTATCACGCTTGCAAACCCGGCTCTTGGGAGGATGTACGGGGTGAATGAAACGGAACTTCTCGGTGAAAATTGCCAGAAGGTATTCAGCGGTAACCTTGCACCGCTGTTTGAAATGGTCTGCTCGCAAATTGATCATCCCGTTTCCGTTCAGGTCGGGTTGGAGGGGGGGAGGACAGGGTCGGCTGTTGCGGCGTCAATTCATAAAAAGCAAGCACTCTCCGGCAAACCTGCCGAGTTCATCGGCAACCTGGTAATTGTCCGTGATGTTACGTCCGAGAAGGAAATAGAGCGGATGAAGGATGATTTTCTTTCCACTGTGTCCCATGAACTCAGGACTCCCTTAACATCGGTGCTCGGTTTCACGAAGGTTATCAGGAAAAAGCTTGAGGAGGTCATTTTTTCCCAGCTTCCGTCAGGTGATGCCAAAATCGACCGAACGGTGCAGCAGATAAGTGATAACATCGGTATCATCGTTTCCGAGGGTGAACGTCTCACGACTCTCATTAATGACGTCCTCGATCTTTCGAAGATGGAGGCGGGCAAAATCGAGTGGAAGCAGGAACCGGTCATGATCACGGAAATCCTGGAACAAGCCGTTGCAGCAACGACATCGCTCTTTGAAAATAAAGGGATCGTGATCATCAAGAACATTGTGTCGGGACTGCCGCCGGTGTCATGCGATAGGGACAGAATCGTCCAGGTGGTGATAAATCTCCTTTCCAATGCGCTGAAATTTACCGACAGCGGGACCGTTACGGTAACGGCCCGGAGGATGTCGGATGATGAGTGTCCTGCGGAAAATGGAGCAGATTATGTCACGATCTCGATTACGGATACCGGAATCGGTATTGCCGAAAAAGATCAGAAGAATGTCTTTGAAAAATTCAAGCAGGTGGGTGACACTCTGACGGATCGTCCGAAAGGGACCGGTCTGGGGCTTCCCATCTGCAAGCAGATTGTGGAGCACCACGGTGGGAAAATCTGGGTGGAAAGCAGTCTGGGACAAGGGAGCGATTTTTCCTTTGTCCTGCCGTTGCTGTCAGTACCTGAGGAGTAACCGAGATGGAGATATCAACTGGGCAGCTGAAAAGTGAATTGATCCTGGAAGAGCTTAAAAGGCGGAAGCACACGAAGGAAATTGTCGATGTTGAAGAGGAACGGGTCAAAGTAGTTATCTTTGCGTGCGGAGAGAACCGGTATGCCTTTTATGGTACGGATATCAGGGAAATTCTTCCCTCATTTGAGATCTCCTGGGTTCCTTGTCTTCCCGACTATCTTCCGGGACTTATCAATGTTCGCGGGGATATCGAATCGGTCATCGACATTCGCCATTTTTTGGGAGAGGAAAAGTGCTCTCATGGAAAACCGCTGATTGCCATGGCGGTGCGGGGTGCTTTTCAATCCGGGATACTGATCGACTCGATAAAGGATGTGGTCGATATTCCGTTGCGCACGATCCAGCCACCTCTTACCACATTGAATGGCGCTGCCCGTGATCTGGTTATCGGCGAAATCGAATACGGCGGCGAAATAGTTTCTCTGCTTGATATCGAAAAACTTGCAGCCAAAATATCACTATGAACGATCCCTGCGGAATATATCTCAACCTGTTTCTCTTTTCGGTCGGAGGGGTTCATTTTGCCGTTGATGCCGAACAGGCGCTTGGGATGACCCCCTACGCCGGCGAGACGGAGGAGGATCTGTTCTGGTTCCATGAGGAATTGGGGTTTGGCAACAGGGCGGTTACGTATCGGACGCCGACCATTGTCACGATCAGGATGCCGGAGTCCCGACCGTACCGGGTGATTATCGATTCGTTGGAAGATATTTCGGAATTCAGCCGTCATGATATCCGGCTTTTTCCGGATCTGTTGGAACCCCGTACCCTGCGGAACGGGATGTGGGGAATTCTGGTCAAGGACGATCGGATGATTCTGCTGGTAGATTTTAAACGTCTGCTGCGAGGACGTACGGCTGTTGCAGCCCTCGGAGAGGTGGCAAAACATGAAAATATGTGATCCGGCAATCTGGTTGATGCACCGATTGACCTATTCCCGCAAGATGCTTGTTGCAGGTTTTTTCTTCTGTATACCCATCCTTCTGCTCGCCTATTTCCTTGTTACCAACATTCGGGAACAGGTGGAATTTGCGGCAAAGGAACGTGCCGGTGTCCGATATGTTACTCCGCTCAGAAATGTTCTCTCATCTCTTCTTGATCAACGCCGGGAAAGCGTGTTGGGAGAAAAGTCGCTCTCTTCCGGTAAGGTCCTTGGTGAACTCGACCGGATTGATGCGCGTCTGGGAGGTGAACTTGCGACGGGAGAGTTCGTCCGCACCTTCAAAGCCAGACTTGGTGAGATACCAAACCTGCACGGAGTATCGGCACGCAAGATCTTCGATGCGCATACGGCAGGCGTCAATGATCTGCTGGATCTGGTTGTGCTGGTGGCTGATAATTCCAACCTCACTCTTGATCCGGATATCGATAGTTATTATCTCATGGACACTCTCACCACCAAGCTTCCGCCGTTGGCGGATGCGCTGGCGCGCATCGATCTTATCGCTTCCCGGCTCATGTCGAACAGCTCATCTGTTGGTGACAGAACCGATCTGATTGTACTTGCCGGTCAGGTCAGGACACTGGTGGACGCAGCAGACAAGAATATCCGCGTGGCGTGTGCCAAGAATCCTGCTCTGAGCCGGATTCTGCAAAAGCCGTTTCAAGAAATGGACGCTTCTGTAGCGGCATTCTTGAAGGAAACGACATCCTATTCGGTCGCCAAACCTCCGCTTGGCCCGCTCTCGCAAAACGTCATGTCAAAGGATGCAAATGTTGCCGGTGAGGCGGTCTTCAAAGCCGTGGATATCATCTTGCCGGCTTTGGATGGGCTTCTGGCAGAGCGTATTCATACATTCCGGACGCGGATGTGTCTGTATATGTCGCTCTCTTTTCTGGCTTTTGTACTGGGAGTTTATCTCAACATCGGTTGTTTTCTGTCCGTCAGGGAGGGAATTGCCTCTATCAGGGATGTTGCCACCAGGGTTGCCAATGGCGACCTGACTGCAGAGGCGTCGGAGCTTTCCCGTGATGAATTGGGCGAGATGGCTCTCATATTTAACGTCATGACCGAGAACCTGCGCGCCATCATTATCACACTCTCCGGCGTGACTGAAAAAGTGTATTCTTTTGCCGGCCAATTATCGGCCAGTGTAGATCAGCAGGCGGGGTTTTCCAGTCAGCTCTCCAGTTCGGTGACCGAGATTTCCACTACCATGGAAGAGTTCTCATCAACAGCCAGCCAGATAGCCAATCACAGCCATGGAGTGGTGGATATTGCCGAGCGGACCTTGCAGGGCACCAAAGACGGTGCAGCCGGGGTCGAAACCCTTGCCATGAAGATGAGCGATATCAGCAGCGACAACGAGGCCAGCCTGCGCGAAATTATGGCGCTGGGGAGGAAGTCAAAAGAGATCACC
Organism: uncultured Geobacteraceae bacterium; assembly: GCA_903930585.1. Lineage (GTDB taxonomy): Bacteria > Desulfobacterota > Desulfuromonadia > Geobacterales > Pseudopelobacteraceae > JACRCG01. The sequence continues at coordinate 25,251 of CAIYZD010000676.1, forward strand.
AGGATTATGGAGATTATCGGTACTATTGCCAACCAGACCAAGCTGATTGCTTTCAACGCTGCACTGGAGGCGGCAAGCGCCGGTGAGGCGGGCAAGCGCTTCGGTGTGGTTGCGGTGGAGATTCGTCGTCTTGCCGACAGTGTTGTGGAGTCGACCAGCCAGACTGAAGGCAAGATTACCGAAATTATGGATGCTGTCAATCGTCTGGTGATCACCTCCGAAAAAGGTTCCAACGGGATCCGTGAAGGTCTGGACTACTCGGGGCAGACCATGGAAATGCTTTGCAACGTTGTAGATGGAGCTGCCGAAACCAGTGAATCCGCCAAGCAGATATCTCTCTCCACCCAACAGCAACAGATCGCCAGCAGCCAGGTGGTGTTTGCATTGCGCGATATCCAGGAAGGGACTCGGAGTTCTTCGGAATCGATTCGGCAGATCAACGGCATCAGTAAGGAGTTGATGGTCATGTCCGGTGATCTGAAAGCCCTCATGGGACGTTTTAGTCTGGATGTGGCATCAAATATCTGATGGTATGTTTTGACTCTTATTTATTGATTTATACTTAACATATAACTGGTTTCAAGGAGATAATATGGTAATTTCGCTACGAAGAAAAGTGATGGGGCTCATGCTGGTATCTGTTTTTTTGCTTGCGACCGTCATTTCAGTCATCTCCATCTGGAATATAGTTTCCCGTGGAGGCGAACGGATTGCAGCATATCGCGCGACGCTCATATCCGAAAGGAAACAGCAGATCAAAGGGTATGTGGATATGGTGGTGAGGGTTCTGGAAAAAATGCCGCCTGAAGAGGCCATTCGGGTTGTAAGAAACATGCGCTTTGGCGAGAGTGGCTATCTCTGGATAAACGATTTTAACCACGTTGTACTTGTCCATCCCGATCCCCGTATGGAAGGGAAAGATAAAAGCGATCTCCGCGACCCGAACGGTGTCTACATCCTGCGGGAGATTACCCGGATCTGCCGGGAAAAGGGTGAAGGATACCTGAGTTACTCGTGGAAGGCACCGGGTCAGGAGGAGATGAAACCGAAGATCTCTTTTGCCAAGGGCATTCCCTCCAGAAACTGGGTTATTGCAACCGGGGTCTATGTTGATGACATTGAGGCAGCGGTTGCAAAAGAACAGAGCGCCATCAGACAGGAGGTTTCGAGCAGTATTGTCCAATACGCCACTCTGACGCTGGCGGTTCTGGTCATCATGCTGATCATGGTATTTTATCTGGTTAACCGGTATATTTCCGGACCGATTCAAGCCATAACGGGAGTACTCAAAAACTATAATAACGACTTGACCATAACCGTTCCGGTGACCACTGCCGACGAAGTTGGTGAACTTGCGCGCTGGTTCAACGAGCATGTCGGTAAGCTTCAGCAAATCATTGGCAAGGTTTCCGGGGTAACCGACAAAATTCATTCCCACGTCGAAGTCATTGCTCTGGCGATGGATCAACAATCCGGGTTTTCCACCCAGCTTTCCAGTTCGGTGGTTGAAATATCGTCCACTATGGAGGAGTTTACCTCCACGGCAAGCCAGATTGCCCTGCATAGCCACGGTGTTGTAGAGCGGGCCGATAAAACATTGGATGATACCAAGATCGGCGCCGCCGAAGTTGAAAACCTCAGCTTCAAGATCAACGACATCAGTCACAATATTCAGGCTAATTTGAGCGAAATTGTCGAGTTGGGGCGGAAGTCGAAAGAGATCAACAAGGTTATGGAAATCATCAACAATATTGCCAACCAGACCAAGTTGATTGCGTTCAATGCGGCTCTTGAGGCCGCCAGTGCCGGGGAATCCGGGAAGCGTTTCGGTGTGGTTGCGGTCGAGATCAGGCGACTGGCCGACAGTGTCGTCGAATCGACCGGAGAGATTGAAGGGAAGATCACCGAGATTCTTGATTCGGTCAATCGTCTGGTAATGTCTTCGGAAAAAAGTTTTCAGTTGATTCAGGAAGGGCAGGAATATGCCTCCCATACGGTATCGATGCTGATAGAGAGCGTTGACGGTGTGGAAGAGACCGCCAGTGCCGCTCGCCAGATTTCGTTATCCACACAGCAGCAGCAGATTGCCAGCAGCCAGGTCGTACTGGCGCTCAAGGATATTGAACAGGGGGTCCGTTTCGCCACGAACTCAATTCACCAGACAAACAGCGTAACAAGCGAACTGGCCGAATTGTCGGAACAATTGAGGACGGTGGTCACGACCTTCAAGATCGGGGCAGCCGATAGCGCACAGAGGACGGCAACCGCCGGGGAAACCTGTAACCAATGATGAGACCGGGACAGGTCATACGGGTACTGTTGGTAGACGACAGTCGGCTGGTACGCGACATGATTCGCGAGATCCTGGAGTCTGATCCGGATATTGTCGTTGTCGGTGAGGCTACGAACGGCAGGGAAGCCATCGACAAGGTGGCATTGCTCAAACCGGATATCGTAACCATGGATATCGAAATGCCGGTGATGGGGGGATTGGAGGCCATTGAGCGGATCATTGCCGATAATCCGGTGCCGATTCTGGTTGTAACCGCGTTAACCGGCGTTCGTACCGCCTTTAGTGCGGTATCCAAAGGGGCGTTGGATGTCATTGAGAAACCGGATATCAGCCTGGAAAATGTGCGGGACTTGATAAAAAAGGTCCGGCTTCTTGCCGGGGTGGATATCTCTTCACATCTGCTGACTATGAAGAGACCGTCCGGAACCGTGGGGGTAAACAACAGGGTGACTCAAAAGGGGGGGGCAAAGGGAGGAATCATCGCCATAGCCTCTTCCACCGGAGGGCCGCAGGCCATTAATAATATTTTGTCGCGGCTTCCGGCCCAGTTTCCCGTTCCAATCGTCATAACCCAGCATATCGGCGAAGGGTTTACCCAGGGGATGGTTGACTGGCTGAATTCGGGAACGCCGCTCACGGTTCATGTGGCGGGCAATGGCGACTATCTTGCCGCCGGTCACGTCTATGTCAATCCGGCCGAACATTCGATGAGGATTACCGAACAGGGGATGGTTATCATTAGTGACCGGGATGTCAGGCATCTGTATCATCCCTCCTGCAACACGCTGCTTTTGTCGGTTGCTGCGGCATATCGGGAGCGGGCTGCCGGGTTGATTCTCAGCGGTATGGGAGAAGATGGCGTATCCGGCATGCAGGCAATCAGGAAGGGGGGAGGAACTACTTTTGCGCAGGATGCCGGTAGTTCCGTCGTTTTTGGTATGAACCGGGTGGCGATTGAACGTGGCTGCATCGACAGGGTGCTGGCGCTTGCGGAGATCCCGTCTGCGCTGATGCAGCTGGCCGGAGGCAAGTAATGACCGGCAGGAAAAGTCACCGATTATGTCCGGCAGTATGACTCTTGCCCCCTTCAAGGAACTGTTGTTGCGTACCTGCGGGCACAGCTTCGAAAATGAGCGGGCACAGGCTCTCTCCGCGGGGCTCTGTCGACGGATGGCGGAGCGGGGTGTTGACGAACATGCAGCGTATCTCGCCCTGCTGTTGCGAGACGGCGAAGAACTGCACCGGCTGACGGAGCTGCTGACCGTCAACGAGACTTACTTTTTCCGGGAACCGGAACATCTGAAGCTGATGGTCGATACGTTGTTACCGGCATATATGGCCGTACATAAACAGAGGCCGGTCAGGATATTGAGCGCGGGCTGTTCGTATGGCGAGGAACCCTACTCCATAGCCATACTGCTGCGGGAGAGGTTCGGCAGCGAGAGTGAACGGCTGTTTGCCATTACCGCGGTGGACATTGATTCTGTTGCCATAGCCGGAGCCCGTAAGGGGGTATACGGAAATTCGTCGTTTCGCGGCATGGACAACGTACTGCATGAACGGTATTTCAGATCATGCGGTCAGGGGAAATTTCAGGTTGTAGAGAGTATCAGGAAATTGGTCGAATTCGATGTGCTGAACCTCCTGGGGGGATCGTATCCGCAAAAAATGCAGATATTCGATATGATTTTGTACCGGAATGTCTCCATCTATTTCCCCGTACAGGTTCAGCGGGAGATATTCGGCAGACTCGCGGAACTCCTTGCCGAGGGGGGGGGGCTGCTGGTTGGCGCAGCGGAAACGATTCATCATGATGTCGGTATCCTTTCGCTTGTAAAGCAGAATTCGCTCTTTTATTACCACAAGACGGCGCCGCTTGTTTTTGAAGAGCGTCGTGCGACGAACCGTAACTCTGTGAGTAAACGGACGTTGGGAAGAGTTGTTCCGGCTGCTCCGGTTCATGCTGCCGGATCTGTGAGTCAACGGAATCGGGAACAGGAGCGTCAAGTCGATGAGCGCTTCAGTAAGGAATCGCACAGATCGTCCCGGAAACCGGATATCAAGGCGCAATTTGACGAGGCGATCAGCCTGGCTCATAAGATGCTGCATGCAAAGTCCCTTGCTATTCTCGATGA
>CAIYZD010000677.1 GCA_903930585.1 uncultured Geobacteraceae bacterium
CTGACAGGCAATACCGACAGTGAATGCTTTATGCTCCACAATGCCGTTGTATGAATAGGTCGCTTTGCGCAAAGATACGGCAACGCAGGGTGGTTGCGAACAGCAGATACCGCCCCATGCGGCGTTCATCAGGTTCGGTTTGCCGTTCTGGTCATAGGTGCCGACCATCAGCACTGGAGTTGGAAAAAGTAAGGTTTTTGCTCCAACAGATTTTTTCATAGTTTCACCCTTATTTTATTTTGTCTTAAGTTACACCTTTTCATAACGCTCGTAAGGATTCTGGTCGCAAATGGACCTGGCCATTGATAGCGGCATCGAGCATGTTAATTGCCTGAATCTTGCCCTGTGGCATTTCTACCTTGAGTGGTAGATAGTTTGAAGCATGATTAGCCATGAACAGGCCTTTCGATAATTCAGTGTAGATGAGCATTTCTCGCAGCTCCATAAGAATCTCCACTGAAGTCAGCATGTGGTGCCTACCCTGATTTACCAGCTTTTCCAGTTCGCTTCCCTCACACATAATTACTGAAAGAACTCCAACGTAGTCGGGGTTCATGGCCGTGAGCAGCTCTCCCGTACGCTGACTGTGAGCCAGGCTACGTCCGGTTGGAGCGATTCCGAGCAACACTGTAACTGACAGGTTAATCCCTGCTGCTTTTACCTTTTGTCCCGCCTCAATCAATTGTTCAGCAGTTGACTCTTTATTTACATAGGCAAGCGTTTCCGGATCGCCACTCTCGACCCCCATATAGATGATACCGAGCCGATATTCGCGAAGCCACTGCAGGTCATCTGCACTCTTCTTTCTGATTGCACGACCTGTGGCGTAAACTCCTATTCGCTCAACCCACGGAAGATGTTCTCTGATAGCGGGCATGAGCCATTGCCAGTAGCTCATCGGCATTATCAAGGCATCACCGTCTGCGATAAATAACCGCTTATTTTTTGGATAAAGACGAGCGGCCTTTTTCAGATCAGACACTACCGCAGCCTGGTCCTTGATTCGGAAACGTTTATCCTTAAAGCTTGTACAGAAAGTACATTTGTTATGGGAACATCCAACCGTTACTTGAAGTATTATGGAGCGAGCTTCGCTGGGTGGACGGTAAATGGCGCCTTCATAATCCAGGTTATCAATAGTATTCCACATGGTTTGATGGGTCTCCTGCTAATCCTGTTAATCCTACTTATGCCTGCAAACGACCATTGTACCACAGACTGCTTAATTGTAAGACCGGAAATATCAATGTGAAATATCAATCTGCCCGGGAAGACAGATACCGTCAGCACATTTCCTTGATTTTTATTGAACGTCAATATTGCGAATCCCGTCCGGTCGCCACGAGGGAGGAATGACGTGACTCCCCTTCTCCTCCGTTGCCAACAGGCTCCCAAAAGTTACGGTGAAATCACCAAATCTATTATTCACGGCATCCATGGCTCGTACCATTTCCGTCTTTCTGCGTTCCTCCGGAAATAGTGATAATTGTTGCGTATGATATTGGAGATTGGTCAGCCGGACACCAAGCAGACGTATTGGCATGGGTAGCTCAAGCGTATCAAGTATACCTACAGCAGTTCGGTATATGTCGTCACTTTGATTGATATAATTGCGCAACGTATCCTGCTTTCCAATACTGGAGTAAAAATCAGCAAACCGCACATACAGGGTTATTGTCTTTCCTGATACTTCATATCGCCTTGCTCTTCGTCCCACCATCTCTGACAACTGGAGCAGATATTTGAGAATATCCTCTCTTTTGGAGACGTCCTGGCGCAAGGTCATGCTGTGCCCCACGCTCTTGACCTCGTCATCCTCTTCCATGGGCGACACGGGGCTATTATCAATCCCCTGCCCCATCTGCCGGTATATTCTGCCGAGAATCCCAAACTTTTTTGTCAGTCTGGGTTCTTCGCAACGTCCCAGTTCTCCACAAGTATAAATGGACATCATATTAAGGTGCCGTTGCATCTTCTTACCGATTCCGCAAAGCTCATTAATCGGCATTCGCTCAAGCAGACGGGAAACATCTTCCGGCTTGATTATGATCAAGCCGTCCGGCTTCTGCATATCGCTTGCAAGTTTTGCCAGTAATTTATTTGGTGCGATGCCGATTGAGCACGTTATTCCAAATGACTCCTTTATTCGGGCTTTAATAAGGTATGCAATCCGTTCCGGTGTCCCGAAAATAGAGAGTGAATGGGTAATATCAATCCAGGCTTCGTCTATGGAAAAGACTTCCACAAGCGGTGTATAATCCCGCATCATGTCCATGATCCGGCTGGAAGTGTAGGTGTATTTCCGGTTATCGCCGACAACAAAAATCAGTTGAGGACAAACCCGTACAGCCTCCCATTTTGCCATCCCCGTTTTCACACCGAATTTCCGGGCTTCATAGCTGGAGGTGGTGATTACGGTTCGTTCATGGCTTCCGACAACAGCAATCGGCTTTCCCCGCAGTTCGGGGTTGTGCTGTTGCTCCACAGAAGCAAAAAAAGCATTCATGTCTATATGAGCCACAATACGATGATTTGACATGGTTATTCGGTCTTATGCTTATGGATCGACCAAGATTCATCCAACGGGTTAAAGATAAGCTCGTAAAGATCACCAGTTTCCTCGGTTGTTACGGCATAGTGGATTAGCGGGGTTTCGCCGACTCTGTCTCTCCAGTAGTAAGTCGTTTCATTCACTCGCACCTGCCGGCGGTTCAACTCGATCCAAACGGGTTTGGCTCTCTTCCCTGGCTGATAAACTACGCCTATGCGAACTGGTGTTCCTTTCATCATCAGTCGAAAAACCGAATAGTTTTTAGAAGTCGTCCGGCGATAACGGTTTCAGCATCACCTTCACGGATAATAATTGGTTTCATAGTGCTGTTTTCTGGTTGTAGCCGGATATGATCTTTTTCCTTATAGAACCGTTTCAAGGTGGCTTCTCCGTCAATTAGCGCAACAACGATTTCGCCATTATCTGCGGTCTGTTGAGGGCGGATGATGCCGTAATCGCCGTCAAAGATTCCGGCGTTTATCATACTTTCACCCTTAATTTTTAAAATGTAGTTCCCCTCGCCTTTAATCCAGCTCGGGTCAATGGTGTAATAGCCCTGAATGTCCTCAACGGCCGGTTCAGGAGTTCCAGCTTTTACTGTACCGAGAACAGGCAGGCTGACAGGCTTTGCCGTCTTGTTTGTAAAAGCAATTCCACGAGAACCTTCTCTACGACTGATATAGCCTTTTTTCTCAATGGCATCTAGGTGCTGGATAGCAGTCGCTGTGCCTTTTACGCCTATATGATCGGAGATTTCGCGGATTGTTGGCGGACAACCGTTCTGATCCAGATATGACGATACAAAATCAAGAACCTGCTGTTGCCGGTCTGTGAGTGGTATCATTTCAAACTCCGCATAAATGTCATGTGATAGATAATGTCAAATGATAGGTGTACGGAGTTATTTTGTCAACCGGGAAGATTTTCGATTTGAACGATACGGTATGATTGGTGGATTAACTGCTGAATTATACTCGCATAAAAAAATAAAAAACAGACTGTTTTTTTAGGTTCCGAAAGATTATTATGGAATCAGATGGACGGAGGCAAATACGCTTACGTGGGGGGTTATTCTGACATATGGTTGAAGATACGCCGCCTTGCTGGTGTGCCAAATAGGATTCACTATCTCTCCGGTTGAAAGCGAATCGGGACTGCCTGAAAAAGGTTTACAACTATGTACAATAAAGAGAAGCCCACTGATTATTTAGTGGGCTTTTTCGTGTGAACTTGGCTACGGATTAAGTCTGTACCTGCGGTTTGCGTTTTGTCCGAATAATGGTATATTTAGTAGCTGGCTAAGAACGTTGTATTTCAGTAAGTTGCGCTGAGTGCACATAAGACGCAGGACTTTACAAGACCCAACCCCGGCCAGGAACAAATAACCATCGAGAATCAGCATGATTAACTCAGCCGACATACTTGATGCCGGCATTCTTGTCGTCGACGACAAGGATGCCAATGTCAGCCTGCTCAAAGGGATGCTGCGCATTGCAGGCTACACCTCCGTAGATTCTACGACCGATCCAAGCGAAGTCTGTGATCTCCATCGTAGGAACCGTTACGGCCTGATTCTGCTTGATCTCCAGATGCCGGGGATGGACGGGTTTCAGGTGATGGAGGGGCTGAAGGAAATTGAAGGGGGTGGTTATCTTCCGGTTCTTGTCATCACCGCGCAGCCGGATCAGAAGTTACGGGCTCTTCAGGCCGGAGCTAAGGATTTCGTCAGTAAGCCGTTTGAGTTGGCTGAAGTGCTGGTGCGCGTTCACAACATGCTGGAAGTGCGTCTGCTGCATGAAGAATCGAAAGAGTACGGCAAAGCACTGGAACAGAAAGTAATGGAGGTGGAGGCGAGTTACGAGCTTATCAGCCGCCAAAGTGACGAGAACAAGCGCCTCTATGACGAAGTTGTGGCGGAGCAGAAACGCTCCATCAAACTGAGCCTCCAGCCGGGTGCCATGGTCGGGGTTAAAAACGAGGAACGCCTTGCCACGCATTGGTTCCGGAGTCTGAGGCTCCGTCACCCCTGGCTGCATATAAACCTGCTTACCGCCTTCGTTGCCGCCGCCGTGGTCGGTCTCTTCCAAGGGACGATCGACAGGTTGCTGATTCTCACCGTGTTCATGCCGGTGCTGGCCGATCAGTCAGGCAACACCGGTAGCCAGGCTCTGGCTATTACGCTGCGCGGCATCGCTTTAGGCGACCTGAAGTCCGGCAAGGAAAAAACACTGGCCAGGAAAGAAGCGCTCCTTGGCCTGCTGAATGGCGCGATCATCGGTCTGGTGGCGGCAATTGCAATGTTTGCGGTCGCCACCTTCCAGCATCTGCGTACCGCCTTCATGCTTAGCGTAGTCGTGTTCCTCGCCATGGTTGGCAGCTGTGTCGCCAGCGGCATCTGCGGCGCATTCGTGCCGTTAATCCTGAAACGATGTGGCGCTGACCCCGCCACCGCTTCAAGCATCTATCTCACCACCGCCACAAACGTAGTAAGTATGGGGTTGTTGTTAGGCTTGGCGGCAATTCTGGTGAAGTAAAAAAGTGCACGAACGCACAGACGTATCGGCAATTATCACAGTTGTTCTAGCTTAAACTACCGGCAGGTTTGTCAATTACTCCGGCCCTCGGTTTGTGCCACTCTCCTATCTGACTTTATTTCGCTAAGTAAAAATCAAATTTTGAACCGTTTACTCATTTCTCTAAGCTGTTCAGCCAACCTGGCTAAATCTTCTGCGCTTTCTAAAACTTGGGCGCTTCCGCTTGATATTTCCCTTACAGATCGATTGGTGTCGGCAATGTCGTGAGCTATAACATCCGCTACACCAGATGTCTGAGCTACGTTCTGGTTTACCTCCTGCATTCCAAGTGCAGCATGCGCTATGTTGGTAGCAATCTCCTGTGTTACTGCAGCCTGCTGTACAATTGCAGCAGCTGTAGTACATATTATTTCATTCACTTCCTGTATTACTCTGGAGATTTTTTCAATTTCTTCTACTGTTTCAGCGGTTGAGGATTGAATATTATCAATTTTATCTCTTATGCCTTCCGTAGCAGCTGCAGTTTGTTGCGCCAACTCTTTAATCTCTGTAGCGACAACGGTAAATCCTTTTCCCGCAGCCCCAGCACGTGCAGCCTCGATAGTGGCATTCAGAGCAAGCAAATTCGTCTGAGCCGAAATTGCAGTGATGGTCTCCGTTACCTTACCGATATCTCGTGCTGCTCTTCCCAAAGCAGCGATTTGTTCGCTAATCTTATTGGTTTGGTAAACCGCTTGACCGGTTATAGTAAGCGCTCTATCCGAATGCTGTGCCACATCCGAAATGGTCGCAGTCATCTCTTCAGTAGCAGTAGCCACCGTGTTTACATTTGCAGTAGCTTGTTCCATAGCTACTGATACCGACATCATGTTTGCACTCATCTCCTCGGCAGCCGCTGCAACACCCTGAGTACGTGATGATGATGAATCTGCACTGGTGGTCAATTGGCGTGAAACAGCAGAAAGTTCCGTTGCAGACGAAGATATGGTCTGTACCCCTCCGGTCAACTCCGTGAATATCTGGCGAAGATTACCAACCATGATCTTCATGGCAGCGAGTACGCTTTCTTCACACCCTTTACCGCCATCAGCAAGTTCAACATCTTGCGAAAGATCGCCATTGGCGACCCTGCGCACCACCTCCACTACCTCAAGAGGATCGCCTCCGAGCTGGCTCCGTAGTTGCCTGACAATGATGATAGCAACTGCCAGGGCAAGCGGAACAGCCACCAGAGCCAACAGCATGACCGACAACTGGACCTTCTTGCTGGTACCGACCGCGTCTTTGACAGTTTCTTCCATACCCTTGTCCATTTTAACGGCAAAGTCGACGATCATGCTTTCCGATGTATGGGTGGCTTCCTTATACTGGCCGATGGCTTTGTTGGCGTCCTGGGTCGAGGTAATCTCACCGGTTTTGATCTTGCCATATACGGAGTTAAATCCCGCCACATACGTATCAGCCTGTTTCTTGGCAAGAGCGAGGGTTTCCTTATCCTTAGCCCCATCGGGATACGCGGGGTCCGATACAATTGTGTCGGATGCTTCTATCCGCTTATTGAAATGTTCCAGCGTTTCATCCCATTTCTTCTTGTACTCTTCCACCTTGGCAGCATCGCCGATATTAATGAACAGATCTTTTTCATAGCGGCGCAGCATATTAATGTTGGCACGTGAGCGCTGGGCATTTTCCACCAGCTTGCCATGACTGAATGCCAAGTCATTGATATGAGACTTCAATGCGCTTATCGCAAAACAGCTGATAATACTGATAGCGACAATGAACAGAAGTACTATGGCAAAACTGGCAATAAGGCGGGTCCTGAGCTTCATTTTTGAGAACATGGTTTTCTTCTCCTCTTAAATAACTACAGCCATGTGGTTAATGGGCCATAACTTCCCGGCGTGGGCAGTCCCATCTGCGCGTGCAAAACGTTCATCATCTTTGAAGTGGTGGTATCAGATGTTCTCCTGCAAGATATGGGGTGCTTGCAAGGATCATTGCGAACACCCCATCAGGCATCCAGCACTTCCCGAACTTTTGCCGCCAAATCAGTAAAAGAATACGGTTTCTGGATGAAATTCACACCTTCTTCGAGAATACCATGGTTACTGATAACATCCGATGTATAGCCGGACATGAAAATGCTCTTCAGGTTCGGACAAAATATGTGAAGGTTATCAACCAGATCTCTACCATTCATTTCGGGCATAATTACATCCGATAATATAAGGTTTATTGTGCCTGGATGTTCTTTCGATAACCTTAAAGCTTCGCTCGGGCAGTTTGCAACAAGAACGTTGTAGCCGAGCTTTTTGAGGATAAGCGAGCTCATGTCAAGAATCGCCTGTTCATCTTCGACCATTAGGATAGTTTCTGAACCTTGAAGAAGTGGTTTGCCTGGGGCTTTTGAAGATTCTTTGTCGACGTCACCACTATATCGTGGAAAATAGATATGAAATGTTGTCCCAGTTCCCGGCTTACTGCTGACTGTAATAAACCCTTTATTCTGCTTAACAATTCCAAAAATGGTAGCCAGGCCAAGCCCGGTTCCTTCACCAACACCCTTGGTAGTAAAAAATGGTTCATAAATATGAAGCTGAGTTTCCTGATCCATGCCACAGCCATTATCGGTTGTGGATAATCGAACAAACTCTCCAGGGACGGCATCTACATTATGGGCACAGAATGCCTTGTCAATGGTAACATCCTTAGTCTCAATAGTTATAATCCCATTGCCGGTGATGGCGTCGCGGGCATTAACGCAAAGATTGGCCAGGATTTGGTCAATCTGCGATGGATCAAGCATAACCGGCCATAATTTTGAAGCCAGTTTCAAAACCAGGTTAATGTCTTCGCCGATAAGCCGTTGCAGCATCTTTAGCATTTCTGTTATGGTTGCGTTTAAATCAACAATCCTTGGAGCTATTGTCTGCTTTCGGGCAAAAGCCAGGAGCTGATTGGTAAGTTTTGCGGACCGATCTGACGTTTTAACAATTTCTCCAAAGTACGACGATAAGGAACTGCCGGGGGCTGCCTCCATGATGCCCAGGTTAGAATAGCCACTTATTATTGTCAGCATGTTGTTAAAATCGTGCGCAACACCTCCGGCCAAACGTCCTACCGACTCCATTTTTTGGGCCTGAAAGAGCTGTGATTCAAGTACCGCCTTTTCTTCCTCAGCCTGTCTGCTCTGGGTGATATCTCTTGATACCGCCAACAGGTTACCTATTTTCTGGCCAGCACTTCGAATTGGTGTAACGACAACCTCCCACCACTTTGGAGTTCCTTTTGTTGTTTCGCAATACCCGCAGAAAGAGCCCAAGTCACCATCTTTGGCTTTAAGAACTGCTTGCAGAGCACTTTCACGATTATCTTTCCAAAAATCTATCCACAATAGTCCCAGATATTGATTCACGTCATCAATTTCAAGCAGTTTCTGGCCACCATCACTTATTGACAATAAATGCCCTTCAAGGTCCAATACCTGTATGCAATCGCTACTACTCGAAATTATTCGCCTTAAAAACTCCTCACTTTTTCGGAGTGCCTCTTCAATATTTTTTTTATCAGTAACATCTTGGATAGTACCAATCCGTTTGACAGGATTGGAGCAGGTATCATAGATCAATTCTCCAAGACCGTGAACCCATCGTTCCGCACCGTCATTAATACGGATTATTTTATATTCAAGGTCGAATCTTTTGCGTTCAACTTCCACCTGCAAATGATACTCAAAAACTTTATCTTTAGAGTCCGGATGGAGAAAATTTTCCCACCCTTCGAGATTGTTTGGGTAGCTTTCGTCGATACCAAAAATAGTATGAATTTCAGGAGAGGCAATCCATATCCCGGTGCTCAAATCGGTAACGTAACTGCCAATATGTGCAACACTCTGAGATTCTCGTAATAGCCGTTCTTTTTCTTGAAGTTCCGTTTCACTCCTTTTTCTTGCTTCATTCTCTTTTTTTAAATCTTCCAGAAGATTCAAAGTCACTTGGTTTGCAATTCTCAATTCTCGGGTTTTCTCTTCAACCAATGAGGCAAGGCGTGCCTTTTCGTCGCGTCTTTCGATGTTGGCAGTTTTAATTTTCACCATGGCACGAATCTGTGCGGTAAGTTCACTCTCATCTATGGGCTTTGCCAAAAATGCTTCTGCACCACTTTCAAGTGCACGAATACGGCTTTCCTTATCGCCTTTCATCGCGGTAACAAAAACGACAGGGATGTCGCGCAGATTACTATTCTCTTTCAGCCTTTGGCATACTTCATATCCATCCATTTCCGGCATCACAATATCGAGCAGAACCACATCTGGATCTTCTAATGTTGCCAGTTCAAGCCCCTTTTTGCCGGTCAGAGCCGTTAATGTGACAAAATCTGGAAACGCTTCATAAATCAGCGCCTTCAAGCTTGTTAAGTTATCCTTATTATCATCAATAGCCAGTATTTTTTTTCTATTTTCCATACAGCAACTCATTGATAGAAGCAAAAAGGAGGTCTTCATTTACTGGTTTTGCCACATAGGCATCAAATCCGTGAGCTAATATTGTCTCACGGTCTGAAGTCATTGCACTGGCGGTAAGGGCGATTACGGGAATGTGCTGTAACCGAGGATCATTACGAATGAGCTTAAATGCTTCTATGCCACTCATACCGGGCAGAGCAATGTCCATGAGTATCAGATGTGGTTTGTAATTTCGGGCCATTTCTATACCGGTACTGCCGTCTACCGCTTCTATTACGGTAAAGCTATCAGCCAAAAGGGCCTTAGCAGTGAGCATATTGTCAGAATTATCTTCAACGACAAGTACGACAGGAATCCCTTCCATGACTTGCTGCTCCCGTGGTGGTTTTGGCTCTTCCAACGTTTCAGGTCGCACCATTTTGGATACCGCATTTTGTAATTCAATGCGGTTTACATCACCTTTTTGGATCAGTTGATGGACATTGTTGCGTTTTAGAAACTTGAGCTCTTCCTTTATGATGTGCTTTGCAGTGAGTATTAGAACGGGAATATGGGATGTCCTTTCTGCATTGCGGATGGTTTCCAATACTTCAAAACCATCTATTCCGGGCATCATCAGATCAAGTACCATGGCATCGGGAACAACCTGTGAGATGGTCCCGAGGGCCTCTTCACCATTTCTGGCAATTAGAATCTGATATCCTTCATCTTCCAGTATATCCTTTAGTTGTATGATGGCAGGCTCACTATCTTCCACTAACAAGATGGTTTTTGTGGACAAACCGGATGCATTTTTTTGTGGTGCCTGTTTGATTGAATGATTTAAAAAGTCGGCAGATTCTCCCTCCACTATTCTGTTGTCAGCTGAATAGTGGAGAGGCAGGGTAAGCAGGAATTGTGAGCCTATACCAGGTGTGCTCGTAACAGAAATGGTTCCTCCCAACAGGTGAGCATATTTCTTTGCGATTGCCAATCCTAATCCGGTTCCGCCAAACTTGCGCGATGTGCCACCATCAGCTTGGCGGAACTCGTCAAAAATGTGTACAAGGTGCTGCTCTTCAATGCCGATTCCGCTGTCAGCCACCTCAAATTCAACCGTATTTTCACCTTGACGGACCGCTATCTCCACCCTGCCCTCTTCAGTAAACTTTACCGCATTTCCTATAAGGTTCTGCAGAATGTGGCGGCATTTATCGGCATCACTGACAATGGGTATGTTTGTTTCGCTGGCAGTATGCAACAGTTCTATATTCTTCTGCACGGCCTGGGGATGGATCATACTCACGACTTCAGAAACGAGATTATCAGCATTAAACTTAGTAATTTCGATCTCTTCACGTCCCGCTTCAATGCGTGAAATATCAAGGATGTCATTAATCAGCATGAGGAGGTGCTTACCGTTCCGTTCAGTCATGACCACCCGCATAGCGGGGGGCTTGAGGAAAGCCCCTAAAAGGGGCTAGGTATTTTTGGTAAAGTCCAGCTCCTCTTGTTTTTCAAGGTGTTCTTGATCTCTTACATATGCTCGGATGGTGTCTTCATCCAATC
>CAIYZD010000678.1 GCA_903930585.1 uncultured Geobacteraceae bacterium
CTTGGACTGCATCTGAGCGTCCGTTTGCTGAGGTTTCCTATCCCTAGAAATTGTTCGCTTGGTTTCGTTATTCATCGGACTTGTAGATTTCTCTTCAGTCTGGATCATGGAGATTTCATCGTCGATATCCTGAACATCCTCGAGTAACTCGATCATGTGTCGCTGTGAGCCAACCTGGTGTTCACGCCGGATCGCGATTTCCTGGAGCAGGGCTTCGCGGTCCTTATTGAGCATGGGCGACCAGGAAACGAAGATGTTTACATTCGTGTCTGCTTCTGTGACACCCTCGATATTCTTGATTGCCATCATTTTGAGAGCGATCCCAAACAGCACTCGAAATCCATCTGTGAAATTCTGTCTCTCCATCTTCACATGGCTCAAAAGCGGCCACATTCGAGTGGTGAGTGTCAGGGCGCTGCGCTGAGAACCTTCATCTTCGCCATCGGCTACAGCAGGATGATTGACTTCGCGGCGGTATGCTTGCATCAGCTTTTCACTGAAGTCGATCATCGGACTGGATGCTGATTGTCTTTGAAGAGATTCCATCCCGGGATCAGGCTCGCTTGTTCCGATAGACTGCCTGGAACCCAGGTCATAAACCGTGAGACTTCCGCCCAATTTCTTTACTTGCACCGAGCCGCGCACATTCTTGATGTAGGTCAGGCTGTGAGAATCTTCGGCGATGGCATCCCCGATATCCGCCATCCGCAAATTAAGTTCCTTGATGATCCCTTTGACTGTATCGGTGATCATGCTGTCACCGTAAAAGCCATTGGTGCGGATGTGTGGGATATACACGATTGGGACGATGCCAAAAACGTTCTTTCCTTCGAGCGGAACATCTCCGACTCTGAGAACTACATCATTCACCCTGATTGAATATTCCTCTTCTGTCCAGTGTTCGGAGTACCAGTACGGAGAATATTCCCCTCTGTCTACGCCCAGGGATTTTGCCTCGTCGTAAGAAATGGCTCGCACGATCCAGGCGTTCCGCAGTCGCCAATTATCCGCTCCATAAATTTCGCCGATAAATTCCTGGGTTTTTATCGTGGATATTCGGATTTTTCCTTCAGTCGGTATCCAATCTACACAGTAGACCGATCCACCCAGATATTGCGATTCAGTCGCTGTTTGCTGGAGAGTTGCGCCTAGGTTCGAGTCAAGCAGCACCTGGGAAATTATTTTTTCCAGCTCTTTTTCTCGCGCCTTATTCCTGATTTTCTTGCCAACCACGTTCAAGCGGATTGGCAGACCGCCAGATTCCACTGCCCCCATCGACTCACCCAGGAGAATCGTGACATGCTTTTCGGCGGTGGACTTTAATGGGTTGATGCGAAGTGGGTACAATTCGACGCGCCGGCCAGTAGTTGCATCCACATCAAATTTGATCAGTTTGAACCCTGAATACCACTCATTCAATTCTTCATAGATTTCCTGCCGGTTGAGATAAGCCCGATACGGGAAACCTGGAAGGTGCTGAAGAAGAAATGATGGTGGCGTTTGGTTTGGCCATGGAATTGAGAACATTCAGCTCCAGAAAACAAAAAAGGACTCTCAATGAAATATTGAAATTCAACTTGTCTGCTGGTAGTCTTGGTGCTGTTGTCAACGGTTTGACATTGCAAAAGAATGGCTACACTTCCAACCAGAGTGTTTCTGGTATTGATGTAGTTGATGCCAATGGCGTTCGCCATGGTAATGTTGCTTCTTCTATCAACAGTGACAACCAAGTTGTCTTGTTGTTCGGAAGTAACCCAGTTTCTGTTCCTGCAAACAGCAGTGTAACATTGACTGTTCGCGTGAATCTTTCCAGCGCTGGTAACAGTGGCACTATCAAATTGGGTGTTGCTAAATTAGACACTACATCTGTATTGTCTGGTACTTTGCCTTTGTATGGTAATGAATTCACATTGGTAAGTGGATCTAATGCTTTGGCATCTTCCACTATCTCAGCTTTGACAATC
>CAIYZD010000679.1 GCA_903930585.1 uncultured Geobacteraceae bacterium
TAAGCCCCTCAGGGCCGATGATACTGCACGGGTAGCTGTGTGGGAAAGTAGGTCGCCGCCGGGAATTTTAAACAAAACACCCCGCACTCAAAAAAGTGCGGGGTGTTTTGCGTTGAACCTGAAAAATATGAAACGTGGGCAAAAAGCCCGTACCCAGTCAAATGGTTGAGGGCTTCTTGCATTCAAGAGGATTGTCATTTGCGAGGGTGTAATAGAGAACTAGAAATATTCCGCAAGTCCACTCTCGATTCTCTCAAAACGGGCCACCCGCTCCGGTGGCACACCTGCCTCCAATGAACCTTTTTCCTCATCGGACAGTTCCAGATCCGGTGTCTGCGGACGTCGCTCCAGGTATAAGGCCCGCCCGGTTTCCAGTACAAACTTTTCAAACGGAATACGGTAACTTGGATTTTGCAGCAGCACGGCTTCACAGTACCGTACACCGGTGGTCGAAAAGGTGCGCAGGTAACCGGGTTCCGTAACGGTTTCAGACGGAACCCGGACGGTCAGGGCGGCACGGCGCCGTGCTGCTGCATGCTGGAAACGGCGCTTGTAGGCGAACGAGCAGTAGTTCACCGGCAGCCCGATGCTATGCTCCAGGCTGTAACGCACCATCCGCAAGGCGCAGAGTTCAGATTCCAGCACCGTGACTTTTTCACCATGGATGAACAGATAACCACGTTCGGTCAGCGAGGCGAAGTTGTGTGGTGTCAGGCGCATCTGGTGCAGATTGAGATAATCTACCCCTGATTCTGCCATCTCAACCATCTTCCGTTTCAGCAGTTTCTCATCCTCCGGTACCGCCGGAATTTCAACCGTAACCGTTGGGATACATCCCACCGCAAGACGCAGCTTTTTAAGATTGTACCGTACCGCTCCAAGGTCGAAGCGGATCTCATCGAGCCCGGCATCACGCAGTCGGTTGCAGAGATCGGTTGTCAGCATGGTGCCGTTGGTGTAGAGCCAGAGGTGCAGATCCTTACCGCACCGATTGCGGACGGCGCTCAGGTATGCGAGTGTCAGATCCGGTGTCATCAGCGGTTCGCCGCCACTGATACTGACGCCGCTGAAACCGAGGGCGGCAACATAGGCGGCATATTCTTCGGGCCCGTCAAAAGCGAGTCCGTTGGTAACCGGCGGACCATCATCGTCCTGAGATGTGGGACAGTAGAAACATCGCCCGTTGCAGCGGCCATTAATAAACAGGCATGACCAGGCGCCGTCACCGCAGCAGCGGCACCCGGGAGAGAGCGCGTTACAATCCACCTTGGTCCCGGCATAGCCGAAACAGGCACGCTCACCAAGCCATTGCAGTAATTTGTGCCGTTCTCCTTCGGCGATTGCCCGTTGATCCGGGTTTGCAAAAGATAAAAGGTCGTATTTGATGCCGTATTCCCGGCGGTTGGAGGCGATCAGCTGCTGTTGAAGTTGAGCCGTAAGGTCCGTCCGAGTATCAGGGAACAGAGATGATGACACGTTGAATCCCCTCGTGAAGCGGAGTTGTGATAGCAGATACAAGTATAATAAAAACAATTGTGGCTTGCCAGAATAAACCATTACCGCTGGTACGCATAGGAGATAACGTGTTATCGGTAAAATAGTGCGGGTAAATCTGAAAATCAGGCACGATGAGCGAACGATGAGCGAACGGAGTTGACAATACGGTGTGATAAATTTAAACCTTATACTGAGAGAGAATAACGGCTATTATCCGGCTTTGTATGGGTAACCAGCTGGGTCATCAAGGAGCCGAACAATGAATCTCAGTAAAAAACATATCCTGGCGTTTTTTAAACTGCAGGAGAGAGCGGTCCCGTTTGCTATTATTGAACGCGAGTTCGGCGGTCGTCATGTCAAGCGTGAGCTTAAAAATATGCTGGAAGATATGGCCGATGACGGCGAAGTAATCCGGTTGAAGGGGAACAGCTACAGTTTGCCGGGGCAGATGAAATCGACCCGCGGACGTATTTCGGTCCACCGCGACGGCTACGGTTTTGTGACTCCCGAGGCGGGAGGGGAGGATATTTTTATCCCGTCAAAACTTCTCAAGGGTGCGCTGCATGGCGACCTGGTTGAGGCCAGTTCAGCGCCGAGCAGGATGGGGGGGGACAAACTTGACGGTCGGGTTGTTGCCGTGATCGAGCGTGCCACCAGTCGTATTGTCGGACGATATGAGGAGACCCGGCGCGGCGCGATTGTTATTCCCGAGGACCAGCGGCTGAATCTGGTGGTGGTGATTCCGGCAAAAGGGCGCGGCCTGGCTGAGGATGGTCATCAGGTCGTGGCTGAGGTGACATCGTACCCGATTGGCGGGCGTCCTGCCGAGGGGAGGATTGTCGAGGTGCTTGGCTGGCCGGACGATCCTGAGGTGGAGGTCCAGTCCGTCATTCGGCGTTTCGACCTCCCGCATATCTTTGGTGGCGATGTGCTGGCAGAAGCCGAAGGGATAGCCGAGACGGTGTCCCACGACGACCTGAAGGGGCGAGTAGATCTTCGTGCTATGACGACAGTGACCATTGATGGCGAAACCGCGCGCGACTTTGACGATGCCGTTTCACTGCGATCAGAGGGTACAAACTTTCGGCTCTGGGTCTCAATTGCCGATGTTTCCCATTATGTGAGAAAGGATAGTCCGCTGGACCTTGAAGCGTATCTGCGCGGAACTTCGGTCTACTTCCCGGACCGCTGCATTCCGATGCTTCCGGAGCGGCTCTCGAACGGCATCTGCTCGCTTAATCCACACGTCGACCGCCTGACCATGACTGCGGAAATGCTTTTTGACCGTACCGGCGCCATGGTGGAGTCATCTTTCTATCCCAGCGTCATAAAAAGTGCGGCCCGGTTGACCTATACGATTGTGAAGCAGATCATCGTCGATGAGGATCTCGAATTAGCCGACAAGTACCGTCCGGTGTCGCCGATGCTGCGGGAGATGAAGGAATTGGCGCTCATTCTGATGGCGATGCGCAAGAAGCGGGGGAGTATCGATTTCGACCTTCCCGAGCCGGAGATTATTATCGGCCTGACCGGCCAGACCGAAGGTATTATCCGCGCCGAAAGGAATCTGGCACACCAGCTGATCGAAGAGTTCATGCTTGCTGCCAACGAGGCGGTAGCACGCACGATCACCGCCCGGAATATTCCGTTTCTCTATCGTGTCCACGAAAACCCCGATCCGGTCAAACTGCATACATTTCAGGAATTCGTGTTTGGTTTCGGCTACGAATTCAAACTGGAGGATGACAAGGTCAAACCGTCCGAACTTCAGCGTCTGCTGGCCCAGGCAAACGGCCAGATAGAGGAGCGGATGATCAACTATGCGCTCCTCCGCTGTATGAAGCAGGCACGCTACGCCGCCGAAAATGTCGGGCATTTCGGGCTGGCGTCGGACTGCTACGGTCATTTTACCTCTCCGATCCGGCGCTATCCGGATCTGGTGGTACACCGAATATTGAAGGCGGTACTTGCCGGCGCCTCCCGGCAGTTGTCGATTGCCACCGAACGTCTTGGCGAGGTTGCCGAACATACGAGCAAGCGTGAACGGGTCGCCATGGAGGCCGAGCGGGATGTGGTGGAGATGAAGAAGTTGCAGTACATGCAGCAGCATGTGGGTGAACAGTTTGACGGCTACATAACCGGGGTAACCGCTTTCGGTTTCTTTGTAGAGCTTGAGGAGTTGTTCGTGGAAGGGTTGGTACATATTTCAACCCTGACTGATGACCTGTACAGTCATGCCGAGAAACAACATTCGCTGATCGGGCGGCGTACCGGCACTGTTTTCCGGATTGGCGACGCGGCGCGGGTGACGGTTGCATCGGTTTCTCCCGGAACGCGGCGAATAGAATTTGTTCTGACTGCTCATACCGCCTCCGCATCTGCTCCCCGCACCGGCGTCGGGTTTGGCGGTGCGGAAGAATATCCGCGCATTGCTCTGCGCGGCAAACGGCTGACAGGTGTACAGCCCCGGGGTGAGGGGCGTGAACAGCCGGGCAGGGGGGGGAAGAAGGGACGCTCCGTGCCGGGGAAAACGGGGGGGAGAAAGCGTCGCTAAAAGCGGCTGTTTGATACGAATATATACTCCGGAAACTTTTGCTACAGACCGTTTCTGACTCTGTCCCTCAATTTCAGATTGCGTTCCGTAGAAATGCTGCTAGATTGTTCTGCCGTAATTAATCAGACTCAGATTGCATGCCGGTAAACCGTTATGACAGGAAAAACATATGAACGATGAAAAAGTTGTCCCCGTAATAGAACATCTGGTTGAACTGCGTAAACGCCTAGTCGTTATCGTCATTGCGGTAGTGGTTGGAATGGGGGTTGCCTGGAACTTCTCCGGCGATCTTCTCAAATTCGTGGAAAAACCGTTGACCGGCAAGACCTATCTGACCGAGATCAAGAAAGATGTCTACCTCAAGGTCAAGGAACTCGCCCCTACGATGTACACCCGCTACAAGCTGGATCAGGAGATTGCCGCGCCGCAGAAACAACACGTCCTCAACTACAGCGCCCCGCTGGAGCCGTTTTTTATCCAGTGCAAAATCTCGATGCTGGCCGGTTTCGTCATGGTGCTGCCGGTTGTGTTCTATCAGCTCTGGCTGTTTATAGCTCCCGGTCTGACCCGGAAGGAGCGGCGTCTCGTTGTTCCCTTTGTCTTTGCCGCCTCAGTGACCTTTTGTATCGGCGCCATGTTTTTTCTGGTCGTGATCTGGCCGGTAATCATCAATTTTTCCTTGTCGTATGAGGCCGAAGGGCTGCAAAGCTGGTTCAATATCAGTGCGTATGTCAACTTTTGCCTGAGATTGATTCTGTTGTTCGGCTTGATCTTTGAACTGCCGGTTTTGACTCTGATCCTGGCCCGGTTCGGTATCGTGAGCTATCAGTTTCTGGCGCCAAAGAGAAAATATGCCTTGCTTGCCAGCTCAATCGTGGCAGCGTTTCATGCGGATTTGATAACCATGTTTGTTATCATGATTCCGCTGTATCTTATGTACGAGATCAGTATTTGGGTTGCGCTGATTTTCGGAAAGAAGAAGATGTCCCGCGAAGATGAGCTTCCCGGGGAGGCCGTATAAAACAGCATAATAATAATCGATTGACAAATTACAATAAAACTAATAAAAGGATATAAAATGTCTTATTAGGAGTGTTTGTATGATGGAGTTAACGCGTAAAGGGGAGTATGCAATCAGGGGTATAGTCTACCTGGCGGGAAAACCGCTCGATAAAGTTTGTCTGTTGAGTGATATTGCTGCTGCCGTTGATGTCCCACCCACGTTTCTTGCCAAGATATTCCAGCAGTTTAGCAAAATGGGACTGGTCAAGTCATTCCGGGGTACCGGCGGCGGTTTCATGCTGGGGCGTCCCCCGGAAAAAATCACCCTGCTGGAAGTTGTTGAAGCGGTCGAAGGGCCGATTATTCCGAATCGTTGCGTCGGGGCTCCTTCGGATTGTGACCGATCCGCTCGCTGTAATGTCCATCCCGTCTGGATGCGGGTTCAGGATGAAGTGCGTGGCGCATTGCTCGGGGTAACGCTCAAGGAGCTGACCTCGGAATCTGACGCAGATAACTAGCTAAATTCATGTAATAATGTAGAATTAGGTTGACAGTTACCAATTAAGTATATATTGTCCGGCCATCCTGAACA
>CAIYZD010000680.1 GCA_903930585.1 uncultured Geobacteraceae bacterium
CAGCAGCAGATCACGAATCTCATCGCCACGCTTGAAATTCTTTGCGCTCCGCGCCTCTGCCCGTTCGGCAATCAACCGTTCGATTTCATCCGGCGCCATATCGATCAGGTCAACCTTGGCCGCTTTGATCCCCTCCAGCCAGACGGACGGTGGAACGGTAAAAAGTCCCAGCACCGTGCCAATCTCTGCACACGCGTGACGAGCACGCCGCAGCAGCTCTAAAGAGAGCGGTGACGTCTCCTTCGTTTCAGCGAGAAAGCGGTTGGCTGCCCGGACCGTATCAAACAGGACGCCAAGCGCGTGCGCACTGTTGAAGTCGTCATCCATCGCCTCGACAAAACGGGACATGAGCGAATCAACCTTTTCCTGGAGTTCCCGGCCAACGGGGGAGAGCGTTTCCGGAACGACGTCCGTGGCATCCGGTAACGTCACGTCCGGCAGCTCATCCAGTGCCGCCAGGCAGCCATAGATACGTTCCAGCCCGGCCTGAGCCTCATCCATATTCTGATCCGAGAAATCAATCGGAGAACGGTAATGAGCCGAAAGAATGAAAAATCGCAGCGTTTCCGGAGCATACTTTTTCAACACCTCACGGATGGTGAAAAAGTTCCCCAAAGACTTGCTCATCTTTTCGGCATTTATATTGACAAAGCCGTTATGCAGCCAATAGCGCACAAACTGGCAGCCGTTGGCCCCTTCCGACTGGGCGATTTCATTTTCGTGGTGCGGAAACACAAGATCCTTGCCACCGCCATGAATATCAAATGTTTTACCCAGAAATTCCATGCTCATGGCCGAGCACTCGATATGCCAGCCGGGACGTCCATCCCCCCACGGAGAGTGCCACCACGGTTCCCCCGGCTTTGACCCTTTCCAGAGGGCAAAATCCATCGGATGGCGCTTCTTGTCTCCCACCTCAACCCGTGCGCCCGCCTGCATATCTTCCAGCGTACGTCCGGACAGCTTCAGATAACCGGGAAAGGTTTCAACCGCATAATACACGTCACCATCGGAGACATACGCATGCCCGTTGGCAATCAGGGTCTCGATAATACCGATAATTCCGCCGATATGGTCGGTAGCTTTCGGCTCAACCGTCGGCTTGGCCAGCCCCAGTCGCCCCATATCCTCATCGAACGCCTCGATGTAACGGTCGGCAATCGTGCGGTAATCGGTCCCTTCCCGATTGGCACGGTTGATGATCTTGTCATCGATATCGGTATAGTTGCGTACGTAGGTCACATCGTAACCGGCATATTTCAGATAGCGGAAGATGATGTCGAATACGACACCGGCACGGGCGTGCCCGATATGGCAGTAATCATAGACCGTCACCCCGCAGACATACATCCCGACCGTGCCGGGAACCAGCGGGACGAATAACTCCTTTTCACCCGTACGGGTGTTGTAGACGCGTAATGCCATACAAGAAGACTCCACAATTAAAATGTGAGACATTATGCCTGTTTGTGGCGGGGATGGCAAGGAGGAATGAAAAGTAGAAACGCCAGAACCTGTCTCTTGACTTAGTTCTGTTAATTTGTTACCGTGAACAGCAGGGTGAGTTATGCCTGTGATAACATTTGATACATTAGCCTATTCTAAAAAATTGCGTTCTGTCGGTTTCACTGAACAACAGGCAGAAGTTGCAGCTGAAGCTCAAAAGGAAACGATTGAAATCGTCATTTCGGAGCTTGAAACACGGCACCTTAATGATATGGCAACAAAGATTGATCTTGCTGAAGTTAAGGCCGATCTTATCCGTTGGGTTGTAGCTGCCGGCTTCCTTCAAACGGCACTTATAGCAGCATTGCTTTTAAAATTGATAAAGTGAGCTTGGAACGATTTAAATCGTTCTTTATTTCCATTATTGTCACAGCAGACCAGATACCCAATTCTTGGTCTGTGAATTTTTCTGCTTCAGAAAAGATACTGCCGCTTGGCGAACCACCTCAGAAAACTCTCCTTCCTTACGCTTGCAACAACCTTCAATTCGGCATGCATCTTATGTAGAAACCCGGCGCCCACTACCCACCTGACTAATTCGGCTTTGGTTTCGGAGATTGATGCTTTAATTTCTGTAATCTTGAGCTCAAGCTCCTTACTATCGGTTTTAGTTGCAAGTTCTTTTTGCTCAAAAAGTATAAAGCACGACAGGATTACCGAAATCGCCTTAAACAGCAACCAAAACCAAGCCACGCCTGCAATTAAAAGCGCGGGAAGATTTCTCTTCCCGCGCCCGGTCAACAGTGGCTACTGGTACAAATTAGAAATTGATGGATGAAGAACCTGTGGCGCCGGTGACAATCCCTGCCGGGACGGTGTGTGCGTAGCTGGTCGGCTCCATGGCAGCAGCGTAGCTTGCTGCCAATTCCGCAGGTGTCAGGCTGCCGGCCTTGTACCCGCTTACCACAACAGCAACCGTGGCGCCTGCAGCCGGTTTGGATGCCAGCGTTACGGTAGCAAACGTTTTATCAGCTGAATAAGACGGTGTAAGGGCAACACCACCAACCGTAATGGTGCCTACGGACGTATCTATTGCATGGTTGAACGTGATAACGATGGTCGTACTGCCGGACTGGGGTATTGTCAGGACGGAACTGGTGATGGCAGGAGCCAGAGCCGTGTGAACAACAGGTGCATTAACAATATCTGTTGACGTAAAAGCAGCGGTTACAGTCAGGTTGGCAGCAGTTGTTGTAATTGTAGCCGCTGGCACCTGAGCAGTAGTCGTGGTATTAATTTTGGTACTTTCCGCTAATTTCGTATCCGCCGTTGTACCGGTGCCGACACGAGTAGTATCTGAAGAACCGGATGAAGCTCCGTTAATGGCCTTAGCTGAAGCGTCAACTGCAGCAGTTGCAAGTGCAGTTGCAACTGCTACGGCTGAGGATGAGGCTGTGATGTTCAAATTTGAAGATGTATTATCAATCGTATTTACTGCTGATGTCAGCGCTGGCGTAATTACTACATCATTGAGACTCTTCGGAGTAGAAAGCTGCGCCGTACTGGCATTATTCACTGCAGCAGCAAGTGCTTGGAGAGTCTGTGATTGAACAACTGACGCCTGAGCATCGCTGACCGTCTTCGAAGTGGTGGCAGCAGCAGCGCTGACGGTAGCACCCATAGCTGTCACGGCAGATTCTATTGATTTTGTCACAACCATTGCAGCAGCGGTCGTATTCGTTGTATCGACATCTCCGATGCTGGTTCCGACCGGCATTCCGGCAATAGCAACCAATTTAGCCTCTATGGCAGCAGATGTAGCCGCATCAGTCGCAGATGCAACCAGTGTGGTCAACGGAGTTATGTACGTTGAGCCTGATTTGGCGAACATCTGAATGTTGGGTTTATTGGTCAGAGCATCCTTACCACTCCCTGCAACCATTACAAGCGTATGTGGATAGGCGGGAACTTTGGTAAAAGAGAACTTGCCGGTGCCATCGTTCGCTGTTCTGACAGAATCTTCAGGTACCCCCGCTGAGACATTTTCCACTTTAGAGAAATCGGTATTACCGACTTTTTTTGCGATAACAAGTCCGTCGTTTACCGGTCCCTGCAAGGCACTTCCACCATACGCGGCCTGCTGCGTCGTCACTGACGGAGCAGCGTCTGAGTGATCCAATCCGCATCCGGCCATCATTCCGGTCAAAGTCAACATCAGCCCAATTCCCATTAAACTTTTAATTTTCATATTCTTCCCCTTTTTAGTTGCGCTGTTTTAGCGGCAGTTAGTTTTATCACCATTAATTAAAATGCTCGCATGCCGATTCAGATTACGAATTTTCAGCACAACTATATCCAACCGATGAAATAAGTCAATAAGAAAAAACATACACATAAGAAAACACATACAAAAGAGTTGCCATTACCTCTACGATTAGAAGCTATCCCGATACCGTATCCAGGCCGCCCGCAGCCGGTCCAGATGACTGGCGATATATTCGCCGGAAAGTCTGTCCCGATTATAATAGGAGCGTAACAGTGCTGTCGATGGGAGCGGATTGAGCGCCAGCGGCACTGGTGGCAGGTAATTGGCGCCTGCACTATTGCTACGCGCCACCGTCGTTTCCTGTGCATATCCCCACTGATCCGCCCCCCGCAGTTGCA
>CAIYZD010000681.1 GCA_903930585.1 uncultured Geobacteraceae bacterium
ACGAAGATAACCGGTTGGACCAACTGACGCTATTGACCGAAGGTTGACCACCAACAGTGGTCAGATAATCATTTGAACAAACCGCTTTGAGCGGATCACGATTTATAAATGCCCCCACCTTTGGTGGGGGATGCGTTACTTTGCTGCAGTCGGAAACGGATCATATTTCAACCTTCCTTCTGCAACAAGTAGCAGGCTAGATAAATACGTTGAATGCGTTGAATTGAGGGGACACAGTTCTTCTTTTCCTCCATATGTGGGGGACATACTAATATATGAACGGGAGAGATGTGGCAGTACAACCACGTATTGAATGGATTCAGGCAATTGTCGGTTTGTTAAGCGGGATAGTGCTTATTGCACTTCCAGCTGAAAAGACTTACATGATCCGGTAACGGTCAAATACCTTTTTACGGGTTTCCTGGTCTATTATTCCAGTGAAGGGAGTCGAACTCCGTAACTGCTGAGACCGTTGCGATTTGGAAAGTAGAATCTTGATGATATTTTCGTGGGGCTCTGTTGTAAGAATATCTCTCCAAACTCTGTACGGAGTTGGTAACCCTCCGCAAGTCTCTGTCCAACGCTCAATATTACGCAGAGGCACATCCCACAAAGATTCATCGCTCTGTAGTTTTTTTACGATTTCACGGTGTAATGATAACGACCGTCTATCGGATCTCTCTTGTAAATTCATATTAAGTCTCGCGGTATATTACAGTTTTGATTCTCTCTTTTTCATTATCAGCAAGCCGTGATGTTGTGTCAAGCCGTTTTAACAGAGTGTCTTTGTTTACCAGCTTTAAGCTACATGCTGCCCTAAAATACTCAATATCCTTTTCTCTGTTTGCGTAAAGTTTTGATACGAAAAGGTCATGTTTTTCTAAACAATAACCAGCAACAAGATTTGTATTTGGATTACATATTTTAACGAGCCTTTCTTCCCAATGGTCCGGCAACAAACATGTACTCTCGTCGATTGCCTGAGCATAATAGCCATGCTGCTCATGGAATTGAGAATCTTCGCCGATAGCGCCTTCAATCGTCTCAGCCAACTCATAATGGTTTGGAATGAGAATATCCGCTTCTCGCGACATTACTAAATGGCACCGGGCCGAATAATTCACCGCAATATTGACAGCATGCGAATCTTCAGGAAAATTCCTGTCGTCCAGTTCAGGGTGCTCGCCAAGTATTGCCTGGCTGCCTAAAATGTAGATTTCTTTGACATTAGCTATGTCACCAGCGGCCCTGATTATATGCTCTAAATTCAGACGGTTCATGTATTCCCGGTGAAGCTATCTGTTTTGTTTATAAGCCAGATATTTTTTCACTATAGAGCCAAACCGCTGTTACGTCTAACAAAAAAGAGAGGTCCTATGATCTAATCCACCATCAAAACAGCCATAGTCGCTGCCTATATCAGTTCGGACGATGAATCATCCAACCTTAAGACTGTTGCAGGGTCTCATCCCCGTGAAAATTGATAGTATCTCGATCGGACCTCCTGAAAGATCATTCCTCAGTAAGGCCTTCTCGAATTCACTACCGATCTGGGCTACTCCAGAAGGATGTATTTTATACTGGAAAAACATGAGTGAGGGGAACAATGACCAAAGCAGATATCGTTGAAAAAGTCCAGGCTGGTA
>CAIYZD010000682.1 GCA_903930585.1 uncultured Geobacteraceae bacterium
GGCTCATGTTGGCAAGGAACAGGCTCTTTGCTGTATTGGCGGATTCGGCGGCGGTTTTGGCTGATAACAGCTCCTTTTCAAACTGCTTACGTTCCGTAATATCAACACACATGACCAGCAGACTGCCTTCACCCAATTCCATACCGGAAATCATAACAGTGCGAACTGTCCCGTCTTTGCATGTAACAGCGTATTCCTTTGGTAAGATAGTTGCCTGATTTTCTATAGAGTCTTGTACGGATTTATTCCACTGTGTAATGACACTGGCTCGATACTCTTCATCCGGGTACGCCTTCAGCATCCAGGTTTCTACCGTCGGAATTTCCGGTAATGAATAGCCGAACGTGTCGGTAAAGCTCTGGTTCTGGTAGACAATGTTACCCATTTCGTCAGCCATTGAAAGCGGCAGAGGCATCTGCTCAAAGAGCATCTGGAATCTGTATTCACCCTTCATCCGTTCGGTCAGGTCCCGAGTGACCGCAAGATGCACCAACTCACCCTGATACATCATTGGTACCGCATGGGTCTCCATCCAGCTTCGTCGTCCGTTGATTCCAACGATTTCGTATTTCATCTGCATTGATTCACCGGCAATGACACGTTTATGCATATCCATGTAGGCCGCACGGTGTTCGGGAGCGATTACTTCAAGCACCGATTGACCCGCAACTTTATCAAAAGAATCAGCCTCGATCATTGCCAGTCCGGCGGGGTTCATCTGTACCAATATGCCCTCGGTATCAAGGATCTTTATACATTCCGGTTCTGTATCAAAAATTGTCTGCAGGCTGTTTTTGCTTTCTATCAGTTTTTGTTCCATCACCTTTCGTTGAGTAATGTCGGTAACAGTGCCAAGATAGCCGGAGATTACACCCAGCTCTGATTCAATAGAAGTAGCAAGTCCGGAAACCCAACTCACTGAACCTTCCGGAGCTATAAAGCGGTATTCCAAAACAAATGTACGTTTCTCAGACACGGCGGCATTCCACTCAGCAAACACGCTGTTCCGATCTTCCGGGTGTAACGCATCTACCCAACCACTCCCCATTGCTTCAGTTTCAGTAAGACCAGTCAGTTCACACCATTTCTCGTTCACATAGACACAATTTCCGTCTGCATCAGTTTGATAGATACCGACAGGGACATGGGTGGCAAGGGTACAGAATCTGCTCTCACTCTTATAGAGTTCTGTCTCGGTTTGGCGCCTTTTTGTGATGTCAGAGAAAACAATAATCACACCTGTTTCTTCAAAACTGACGGGTTCTGCGGTAACAGATAGCGAAATCATGGTACCATCAGGCTTTATAACCCCCATCTCAACATCTTCAATACGCCTCTGCTCGTTCATTGCACGAACACTCGCATACTCTTCAGACGGCATCGGACTGCCATCAGGCCGAACTATATCCCAATAAGCTCCATTGTAATTTCTTCTTACTAAATCATCTGCTGGAATCCCCAACAACAATTCACTCGCTGGGTTCGCCATGGTTATACGCCCAGCATTATCTGTGAGAATGACGCCAATCGGCAGCAATTGGAAGAGCTCTCTGAACTTTGTTTCATTACTTTTTTGTTCGGTGATGTCAGAAATCATGGCCTGCTTTGAAACTGTACCATCTAAATTCTTAACCAGAGTATTGGACACATGGTACCATCTGTTGTCCTTTGGACTCCTGACGTCCCATTCGACACTTTCGCCAGCGAACACACGATCATTCTCACACCAGGAGCAGACCGAATCCAGATCATGCAGGGCTTTGTAGCAAAGCTCGCCAGTCGCATCATGCCCGGTACGCTCTATCAGCTGCGCATTCATAAACTCTATTCGATATGATGGCGAGCAGACATACATCAGGCCATTAAAGGCATCAACCATTGATGAGAACTTTATCTGGGATTGTTTTAAGTCACGATAGCTTTTTTGCAGTTTAACAATTGCAATGGCAAGCAGCATCAATAGAAAGGCCGAAAGGACCGACAACAGCATGACCTTGTATGTGGCAATAAACGTTGGTGGCTGATTAATGATCAGGCTGCCGCTTGGCAGTGCTGATTCTGAAATAGAAAACCGCTTTAACTGAGCATAGTCAAACATGAACTGGTTGGGGCTCTGCAGCAAATTTTCGTTGCCGGATGGTGGCTCATTTCGCAATACCCTTGAAGCCAGATGCGCCGCAACCCTACCATGCTCCCGAAGGCTAATCAGACGACCGCCAACGATACCGTGCCCCAAATTGAATTCCCAGCCACCGTAAATCGGCACCTTGCTGACTCTTGAAACCTGTTTTAACGTGTCAATACTGGAGACCCGTCCACCTTGAGCATCAAGTGCAAATGAAGCAAAATAGACAATTACGGTACCGTGCTGTAAGCGGCTGACATTTTGTACAAGTTCATCGATACGCTTTCCTGCATAGTAGAAAAAACTTACGTGTTTAGCGAACCGGGTAGCCGCATTGTGGAAATCAGAACTGTTAAGCTGACCGGTAATGGAGTCATCATGAATGGCAATGATATTTTTGGTGTCCGGGTGGAGTTTGAGAATAAGTTCTATTGTCTCTGCAAAGCTTGGCCGTTCATCAACACCTACAAAATCAGGTCGGTTCTTGATACGGGCTGCATCAAAATCGTTGGTGCCGCAAAATACAACCGGAGTCTGTCCGAACAGTTCGTCACGGTGCTGTTCAAGTGTATTGAAGGCGTAATCATCGGTAGAGACAATCAGGTCAAAATTGCGTTTTTGATATTTGAAGTGGAGAATATCCAATAGCCGCTTGTCGTATTCCTGGCCGCTGTAGTTTTTTGAATCAAGATACTCAATCGTTATTTCTACGGTGGGAAAAGAAGTACACAGAGTTTCCGTGACGCCACGTACAATGTCATCGCTCCCCTCGTAGCCGGAATGATATGAGTTAAGAATCAGGATTTTTTTGTGTTCATCTTGGGGTTTGGCAATCAGCCGACTTGGCTGCAGTGCGGTAATGAGTAGGGTAATCAGTAGGAACTGACAGATCTTTAAAAGCATGGAATCCATAGAAACCTCAAATTGTAACATTTCATATAACAGGCATTCTACCATCAAAGATTATGCTAAATTGATTCAAGGCTGACTTCCAGTCTCTGATAGGCATTGTCCATTTCTTCGCAATGTTCTTCAAGGCCAGATAGAGCAACTTGAACATGGCTTCATCACTGGGGAAGTGCCCACGATTCTTGGTGACTTTACGAAGTGACATGTTCAGCGATTCTATGGCGTTTGTCGTGTAGATAGCTTTGCGTATCTCAGTCGGATACGAAAACAGCGGGATGATTCGTTCCCAGTTGTTCCGCCATGACCTTGCTATAGTCGGATGACTGGCATCCCATTTGGCGGCAAATGCATCAAGGTGTTTCTCTGCCATTTCTACTGTTGGTGCTTGATAAATTGACTTCAGGTCTGTCGCTACCTCTTTACGCTGCTTCCAAGAAACATAGTTCAAGCTGTGCCGCACCATATGGACGATGCAGAGCTGAATCTGGGTATTTGGATATACTGCCTCAATTGCCTCTGGAAATCCCTTGAGTCCATCCAC
>CAIYZD010000683.1 GCA_903930585.1 uncultured Geobacteraceae bacterium
CCTAAGGCATACTCTGAGGTGTTATAGAAAGGATATTTTGTGGTCTGACGCATAATGAGGTCAACATCTATGCCGCTATCCTTATACAGTTCGTGAGCTTCACGGACATCATCACGGGTAGGTTCTAATACGCACTCCAACCGGCGTAGCAGAGTGAATGGCAAAATGATCTTACCAAAGTCCGTGTGCTTGAAATCACCCCACAAGTCTTCAGCATTCTTCCAGATGAAATTTGCCAAAGTTGTATTTGTACCAGGTGCATCTGCCATAGACTTCTCCCTTATGATTATAAGATCAATCATGTGTCCGGTTTTTAGTATCGAGGTCATTTTTAGGACATGCAGTAGCCAACCTCAGTTTGCACACCACAACATACTATCCACGAAAGGGCAAGTCAACCTTGTTTTGCACGCAACGGAAATATTCTTTAGGAGGAGAGAAGAAATTCATTCAACCCTGTTTTGCAAATAGCCCCTTTTTTCACTACAGATTTTTTAAGTTCTTGCCGGCAGAGAATCTTCCAGCGCGGCTTGCAGGAATCTGAATCTTTTCCTTGGTTTTCGGATTGCGCCCTTCCCTGGCTGAACGTTCAGCAAGCGAGAAAGAGCCAAATCCGACAAACGTTGTCTTTTCTCCGGCTTTAATTTTGTCTGTAATTGCTTCCAAAACCGCATCAACAGCTTCCCCGGCATGCTTTTTCGATATGTCTAATTTCGTTGCTACTGCGTCGATGATGTCCATTTTTGTTGCCATGGTTTATTTCTCCTTTTTTTGCTGGATTTGGCTTTAACAGCCGGGTGCTGCTAATATGCATAACTCTGCGGACGAGGGTATCGACCGTCGCGGATCATAACCTGATAAAATGAGTTCACTGGATTTTTAACATTATTGCGCTTTAAAATATCATGCGCTGCGTATCGCAACGACGCCACTATTTCTTCAGACGTGGAATCAAACTCTCTCATCCATTCCTTCAGCTGTTTTTCAGTAACCCCGGCATCCGCCCATAATTTTAACTCCGGATCGTCGAGGATGCCTGCTGCTCCTGTTGTCATCACAACTCCTTTTATTCTTCGATCAACTATTTTTTTGTGAGCTTTGCAAAAAACTTGGTGTTTGCTCTATTTTGACTTGCGTTCGAAAGTTATTCTTGATAATGCCGCCCTGATAGCGGTAGTCAAGGCAAAATAAGCGGATCTGAGCGGTTTGCTTTTTGTCCGCTATACTTTGCCTTGGCTCGCTCCCGATCGCCTGCCCTGAGCAATTCTGCGAATCCAACTATTTCTCATCTTGGGAAAAATCCAGCTTCTCTCAACGCATCTCTGATTTTGTCAGCAGCCCTATCCATGTTCAGGGCGTCTTCTTCGTCAACCGCGCGCTTTCTAAGATCGTCGAATTGCCGGCGTTTGAGCCATTGAGCAAACGAGTAAGCTTCTGTGCCGGACATAGACACGGAAAATGTTACGATCTCGGGTGAGTCGATTTTACCGGGCATTTTTCAACTCCTTTCTTTAATTTTAAACCCGTTCTGTTTAAAATATTTTTCAACAACAGACTTTGTTCACATACATC
>CAIYZD010000684.1 GCA_903930585.1 uncultured Geobacteraceae bacterium
GTCGCGTTCGAATATCCTCTGCGGTTAATGTCGCAAGCGTATCTACCGTCATGGTGCTGTTCGGATCAACCGGATCCCGCATGTCGAATAATACCTGCATATCCCCGACACAATCGAGCAGCGGATAGAGCGTACGCCCGCCGCCACTCGACGTCATGGTATTGATGATGACGGCTTTGTACAGAATTCCCGTACCGGGGCAACAACGTGGCGGCATTGAAGTTCCGGTCGGACGCATAACAAAATAGTCGGCACGATTGAACGGCATACGAATGGTATCGTCACTGGTAATGGCATAGGCAACCATGCTTTCATTGTTTACCCTGGTTCCGAAACGATCAACCAGGCTGCCGGAAGGCATGTAGTTAGCGTGCGCCGGCACATAATGCCCCGTGGCATCCTTCGTAGTGAGTTTATATGAAAAGTGCGCCGGGTCCTGCATTGCAAGAACGTGCGGAGTTTGCGTAGCCCCGGAAAACGTATTCGTGTGTGTAACAACCACCTCATTCGCCACCAGGTCTTCCGGCGAATTCCATTTGGCGAGGTAACTTTTATTGGCAGTCAGGTTGCCGCTATAGCGGACATAACCCCACTTTCCGACAGAATTATTAAACGCAACAACGGCGGACTTTATTACCAGGTAATCGGAACCCGGATTCGAGTTTTTCCCGGTCCCTTTATACACAGGATCCTGGGTCAGCGGTACGGTTCCGAGAACCACCGCGCGCGGAATGGCCGGAAGCGGCAGACCGGCGGAACTGTTGGGCGGCGCATCGTTAAAATCATCCGCATTCACCCCCTTGACCGGATTATCGGCGCCCAGATCACTTTCCAGGTATTTTGCGGGATCCGGCGGCGTTTGGAAACTCCAGGGCAATCCATAACCCGCCGCATTCAGATCTCTTCGAAGGATCTCAAGCCCGACAATACCTTCCATCTGGCTCTGTGCCGATTTCGTAACAGAACTGCTTATTTTCGTGACGTTTTCGAATACAGACGCGCTGATCATTATCACAACCATAAAAATGGCCATAACAATAAGCAGCTCGATAAGAGTAACTCCTTTTGCTTTCCCCGAAAATGCCACAAAGTCTCTCCAAAAGTTTAATACGTTTTCAATGTTATCAACTCATGCCGTTTCGTCTTGCTTTTATAGTTCCATGAAACCGACACCCGTAAAATATTTGCGTTTCCTCCGGTTGGAGAAGAGGAGAGAGTTACGGTATAGGGCGTCGATTTAGATCTCAGTTTGCTCATCCGGGTTGACACGATAGAAAGGTTTTGAAACGGGAGTGACAATGTGGCTGCCTGGTTGCCTTTGACCACACGCATTCGTGAGTCGGAAACCTGTACCGCTTCGTCTCGCAGCATATTGTCCAGATTTAAACTTATCGCGGTAGTGGCAGCCGACAGCAACGCCATCATCCCGGCCATGATAATAAGTATCGCAACCAGTACTTCCAGCAGCGTAAATCCGGACCGATTATTTGACGGTAACATTGGCACTTTTGCACACTTCCCCGAAAGCAACCTTCCCCAGATGAATTCTGGTGGAAAAAACCACAATACCGTCGTACTGCGCCGACTTGTGTGACGGTTCAACACAGATGGTCGTGTTGCCATTGCCGACATCGATATCAAAAGTGCCCCGTTCGTCAAAAAGTATAAGCGCCTCGGAATCGCCGGACGTTTTCCCGGCCCAGGAGACCGGTTGTGACAACACCCTGGTTGTTCTTCCGGAAGAAACATCACCACCACGCGCTGAAGATATGAACGTAAAGACGGTAGGGGTGACGATGACACGTTTTGGACAGCGCTGGGTTACCGCAGCAACCCTGCATGTCATGAGATCGGAATACAGCTCCCAGGTCTGACGCTCAATTTCCACCTTGCGCAGATAATCACTCCACTGCAGCGAGGCTATCGCGGATAAAATGCCGAGTAAAGCCATGACAATGATTATTTCAATCAGAGTAAAGCCGTCGCGGTTCATTTCACCCGATCCTGAATATGCAGTATTCGCTTTACCGGTGTTAAACCGGCAGTTGTCATAATGAGCCCCGTACCGGAGATTTTCCCGAATGCCAGGTCGGATGTTTCTTTTGAGCGTCGTCCTCCCCTATCCGTCAGAGTTGTTGAGAGGTCCATCTCGGCAAAACTCCCCGTGGATAGCTGGATAACAACTTTACCGATTTTGGCCGACACCGGCAATGCGTCTCCGGTATCATACTTTACCCCCCACAGGTACGACGTGCCGCCAAAAGCGCACACATCGGCAACAGGTTTGTAGGACGTATAAAACACGGCGCCATTGACGGTTGCCACCGTATCGGAAACAACCCGCTCTCCGGCGTCCAGATCAATAAACCATCCGTTTGTCACCGCACTGTTGTCCGGAATATTCTTTGAGGTCAGGTCCGATATACGGAACGGTGAAACCGCCGAATGTGTCGCATCGACATTCGGGCAATTCGAAATAATATCTGAAGCAAGGTATTTCCCCCCTTTATCAACATCCGGATAGCATTTCTCCTTGACCATGAAAAGTCGGCGTGTTGAAGTCATATCATCTTGTGGATAGAAATATCTCCCGGTACCAAAAAACAGATACAGATTGTTTTTCGACATGAGCTTTGTAACCGTTGTCGTAACCGGCCCGATGCCGTCTATCACAAGAGACGTTTTCCAGGCGGAAACATCCATGGTATCCGGATTGGCACTGTCAGGAATGACAAGGCGCAGCACCCCTCCATCCGTCCACGTCCCGTCCGCAGCTTTTTTTGTATACCCCACATACAACACGTCATCCTGCCTGAGATTCACATTGACCGAATCGTTCATCTCGGTATCGGCCACGGCATTATTGCTGATTGAACCGGCAAATGCCTCCGGAATGCCGGTGTCGATAATCCACAAGCCATTTTTCTTCGGATCGGCATGTACCACCGGACCTTTTTCCAGATCCACAACAAACAACCTGAGGTTTTGATCCGATTTCCCCTTGAATTGTTTGCTTGCACTGTCTATCGGTCCGGTCGGTCCGGAAGCATAAACGGCAAACCATCTGCCGTTAGCCGCTGCCTGGGGAGCAAATGGCGCAACGGCAGCTTTTGCGTTGAGACGGATGATCGCCGGACCCGATGTCGAGTATCCAAGCGCCGGATCCGAAAATTCCCATAAAAGTGCCGGTGGTGTCCGTAACGCATTTGCAGCATCCTGATTAAAATCCTGGTCGGTCACATCAATTGCAAAATAGGAGGAAAAACCCTGCCCATTGAGAGGAGTCTTCACGCATGTTCCCGCAGCGCTTCCTGCCGGGCAGGCGCTGTCGCTATTTCTCGATGCTCCTCCCAGCCCCATACCGCCCAGCAACACCGTTTTCCAGGTTGACGCGGTTCTCGGTTCATTCCAGTAATCGTCTCTCGCAGCAATCGTTCGGGTAGATACATCAAGCAGCGAACTAACCCCGTCAACCATATACAAATGATTGTTATCGTAATCGGGCAACGCCATATATTTGAGATACGGCAATACATGTCTGGGAATAAATGCCCATTCCTCCCGGCCAAGGTTGCTGCCGCTCAATGTTGCCTTCTGGGTTCCCAACGTCTTGATTACCATTTTCCCCAATTTGAACGCATGCAACATACCATCGTTACCCCCCACGTAAACCATGCCGCGATTTCCGTACTGTGCCGCTGAATAATAGGCTTTGTAGGTGCTGTCGTCATATCCGAGAGGAGGTTTTTGATCATATGACTGGAGCGGCACCGTTCCCTGTATCCGGGGCGTTGATGAAATAATATCGCCCAATTTCCACACGTGGCTTTCAGTTGCCGTGTCCGAAACGGGGATATCAACCGTCCTGTTACGACTCTTGCTGGTACAGGGGGATGATGAGTCAAGACAGACATCACTCCCCTGCACATACTCTATTATTTTCGCTGCAAATGCCGTTTGAGCGGCGGAATCGGCGCCTTCGGCATGTAACAGGGGGCTCAACACGGTGGCGTTTGAGGTACTGAAATCGGTAAAATTCCAGGGAGAGGAAGAAGATAGAGTGGTATAGATCGTACGCGGATCGGAGGTTATATTCCGGTTCCATAATAAAGCGCCAGCCGTCCAGAGACTTTTCAAGCCTCCGGGCAAACGAGAGTTCATCACCGCCGACTCGGTTGTCCCATCAAAATTATAGCGTTTTATCGTTGTTTGGGATGTCACATCGTTAAAATCGAATTGAATCCGTTTATCCCGTGCAATATCCATGATGTGAGCGCCTGACGTGTAATCGCTATCCTCACGTATCGTACTTTGCGCAAAAAACGGGTCAACGTAATACCACAGATTAATCAGTTCACCGGACCATGATAACGAAGTTGCGTGTTCATATGATTTTTTCGGATAGAAAAAAGCCTGTAACAGCGTCGCACCGCTTCCCTCGCTGCTGTTGAGAATGGATGCCGCCGTTCCGGATGCCGTCTTTTTCAGGATATCCGCCAGGGCTTTATCCAGCTGTTGTTCGAGTTTAAGCGGACTGACAGCGAGATAATAATTGTCGGGAGTGCCGTCTCCATCCGTATCCCACTGGCTGGCACGGTCCGGTTTGGCCAGATATCCAGCCTGGTTGACCGGTGCGTTCCCATCGACAAAGCCGCCCCATTTGGCAGCATACCAGAGAGGATTTTTCAAAAAGTCCGCGGGTGAACTGCCGGGGGAAAATAATTTGCTCCAGACTTTCGGCATGGCAGCTATCAGGGCAGGTGTATCCGAAGTCTCGGAGTCCGGAACATCGCCGTCTTTCACCGGCAGATACGTGCCGTCCTCTGTGGTTCCGGAAATGACGAATCCGAGCACCTGATCAATACAACCCGCTCCGTAATTTACCGACAGTTTTACCTGAATCTTGTCGCCAAGAGTGTCCACGCAACTGCCGTACTTGTTAACAGCGGCCTGAGTGCAGACCTCGTACGCGACAATCGTGTCCATGTCATGATCGGCCCCTTGCTCCGAGTCCTCGAAATTTATCCTGAAACTCGCATAGATTACGGTCGGCGGTGTCGTAGCCGTATCGTACCGTACATCATCCACAAAGAAGTTGACGATCTGATTGGTGGGGCAATAGGCGCTGGCCGAACAGCCGCCGATCACCAGGCCA
Source organism: uncultured Geobacteraceae bacterium (assembly GCA_903930585.1). Classification (GTDB taxonomy): domain Bacteria; phylum Desulfobacterota; class Desulfuromonadia; order Geobacterales; family Pseudopelobacteraceae; genus JACRCG01. Next base: position 5,156 of record CAIYZD010000684.1, read on the forward strand.
TGCCCCGGAGTCGCAGCGGCGCCGTCATACGTCATACCGGAACAGTTGTCATAACAGGCGGAGCGTACCGACATGCAGCCACTGACAGACTTTCCGGCCGGCACAAGTGTGACCGTCCTGCTTCCTGCCTTGATCTTGAAGTCGGCACGTGGAGAAGCCATTGCCACCGCATAGGTGGTTATATTCGGCTTTCCTGTGGCGGCATTGAACAGAGTTCTGCCGTAATAGGCCAGTGCAGCGGAATAATACGATCCCTCTGCTGTCGGTTCTTCAGGACAAAGGCCACGAACAGAGCCGAGCGTACCGATATATTTTGCCGTACAGAGAGAATCGTAGTTTGCGTTACTACTCTGCCCCACATACCACTTGTTGCCGGTGGAAGTCGTGTTGGCTACCTGTTCGGTAATGCCGATGGTATCGGCAAGGGTATTAAGCAGGCTGACGCCGTCCGTTTGGACTCCCAAACCAAGTTGAGGAGTCAGGGCGTCCTCCGTAAAGAACGTTTTATCTTCCTTCGCAAAGGAACTGCCGGGAATCTGATCGGAATCATGATTAGGATTGACATCGCTCAGGATGAGCATAAACGGCTTGGAACAGGACGGGAAAACCTCATACGGCTGGTAGGTTGCAGACCCTTTTTTATAGCCCCAGGAAGGATGGGGGAGATACAATCCCCCATCGGCTACCGTGTCACTGTCATAGGTTGACGAATATTCGAAATCCGGTGTGGGCGTCCCCTTCCCGGCAAAATAACGCAGGGTTTCATACAGCATTTCTCCGAGCGGATTACCCCAGTTCCGGCATTCTCCTTCCTGCATCGAGCGGGACTCGATCCAACCGCACGAGCCACCCCCCTCACCCTGCCAGGTGAAGTCGGAGTCATAGCCCACCATTCTTAGATTGGTATAGGCATTTATTATTCCGGGGAAGGAGCGGTTAAAGGTACCATCAACCACATTGACTTCATCCAGCATGCTGCCGAGATTTTTTCGCAGAACGCCACCACTGGTATTCTTCATGAAAGAGCCGCCGATCATACCGAAATATATCGGCGACTTGTAAACACATACCCCTTCTTCCGGGGAACAATCCGAACTGTCGCCGGCGGACGTACTGCATGATTTCGAGTAACTCCGGGAGCAGAATTTACCGCCGTCCCCCTCGCCATACTTTTGCAATAACCCGGTCGGTTTGGTACCGGCGCCATACCGTTTGCAATTTGTTTCCAATCCGGCAGTCCCGTCACAGACCTTCACCCTGACGGTATAATCGACAGGAGCAGCAGCAAACGGATAATCGGCGCCGTGACCAAAATCGTTGCATTCCGGCCGTTCCTTGGCAGACCAGTCCCCTATCCTGTTCGGTACGTTTGCCACAACCCTCAGGAGCGGAGCATCAGATCCTGAGGGCGTCGTATTGCAGAACAGATTCTGCCGGGAGGTTCCGGAGACAACCGTTGCCCCGACAGTAGGAATACCGGTCATAACGAAAGCCGCCGTCCGGATTGCACATTCGTTGCCGGAAGCTATGGTGGGCGCCCTGATGGCGAGATTTGCGCTGTTGACAAACCTCCACGTCGAATCCTCCGGTTTTTTATACCAGACCAGGACACCTTCGCCTCCCCTCTGTTCAAAGTGCCGGGCAACCAGGAGATGATCACCGGCGGTCAGTTTTTTGGTTCCCCTGTTACCCTGCCCGCCTGACGGACCATGACACCCTAATGCTTGCGCCACTATCGCACCATCAATCTGAAGCTCCACGTCGTCATTGCCGTCTATGGCAAATTGCCAGTTTCCGGCGTCGGAAGCGGCTACCGTAATTACAGTCGTCGCAAGAATATTATAGTTATCAGCGTAATCTCTCGCCGGATCGAGAGAGGCATCATCAAAACCGCTGACATACGTTACGAGCGCGCTGGTGTCCGCACTAATCGCGACGCTGTTTGCACCGGCAGTCGGCACCGGGTTGAAAAGGGCCGCCGGTTCATACGTATTAACCATCGCCTGTGTGTTGGTAACCCCGCAGCTTTTCAAGCTGTCGTGCCGGTATCTGGCAACAAGGATTTTGCCTGTCTGGGAGGTGGTGACAGCCGAAGAGGTGCAGCTTGCGGGAGCATCGGAGGTAGCGTACGGAGTAAGATATTTGCCGGCAGACTGAACATCAACACAGCTATATCCGCTCAGGCAGTCGCCGGTGACCGAACAGTTGCCGGTATATGTTGCGCCGTTGCTGCAAAGTCTGCCGGTCAGTTCCTTGCCCCAACTGTGGGCATCCATGGGGATCTGAGCCCGTTCCAGAACAGTCGATGTTGCAGTGTCGGTTGAACGCGCACCGCCAAACAGAACCTTGCGCACGACATCCATACGAGACATGGTAATCCAGTTAAGAACGTTGCCACTCCACAAGGTCCTGCCAGAGCAAAATTTGTCGAAAGTCGTGGCTACTGGTATAAAATGGGCGCTGGATGAATCGTAGGAATAACACTTGTAAGAATCGAAGTAGCCGTAATAATCGATGGTGTGAGTGTAACCGATTTCAAGTCTACCGTCCCCATTCAAATCAGTGGCATCATTGTACGCCTGATAATACAGTTTGTGGCTTTTATCGGCGTTCAACATAACCAAAGGCGGTATGGAGTGAGCCAGAAACGGCGGAAACATGCCATAATCATTCATGGTCGCAGCACCGCTTTCAGAAACGGTGCTTAACAGCAACGGGAGCAGGTACAATAGTGCCAACCGGTGAATGAGATGCAGGCCCATGGGTTTCATTACCGCCATCTTGCTATGATAACTTCGAGAGCTGTTGGACCGTTTGCCATAACAACCACATTGTGCCCCGGATGTATGTCTGATTTGTCGGCGCGCACAACATAGATCGCAGCGCCTCTTTTTTCATGCGCCCTGAAAACGGTTCCGGCGGTAACGTTATACAATTTGGTCGCAACGGTGATGGTATCTGCCGTAACGGCATCAACTCTACCGCTCATACTTTGATGAAACGTATTTGCGACCGAGCCGGCGCACGGCTGTAACGACAGGAACAGGAGTATCAGTATCGATTTCTTCATGGGACCCTCCGGGGCAGCAGCAACGTGCGTCACGAGTACTCGCCACCAACAACGGCAGTTCAATAACACGGAGAAGCGGAGTACACGGAGAATGCTCAACAATTTTGAACTGATCTGTTCAGTACCGATTACACTGAGTATGCCAAAAAGACAAATAACATGTAATATTCCGTTATTATGAGCATTTTACGATACGTCGGCACCAGGCGACATGAACGAAATCTCTCATGGAACCGTTCCTGATGCAGTTTTTTTTACACCTGCGCGGAGAAACAGCCGCAAACGCTTATCCGGCAATGGTTTGCAACAACTGTAAAATAATTTTACACTTATTGAAAAAACACCTCCAAAGCCGCGTGTGACAACGGTTTACAGAGTTGTAAAAAATTTTACACCGTACGTATTATGAGGTGAGGATTGAGGCGTACTGATCAGTACGTTGAGGAGCCGAAGACGAGCCAACGATGATAGCGCTTTGATTTGGAATTGGTATAAAACGCAAAACCCCTTGCTGTTGATTACACAGCAAGGGGCCAAAACCAGACCGGTTCCAACAGGAGAGGCGCTATTTCTTTTCCAGCATTTTTTTCATCACTTCCGCATCGCGCATTCCGACCTCAACTGTACCATCCGGCATAACCATTGTCGGGGTGCCGGAAATACCGTTGGCATTGCTGAATGCAATATTTTCATCGATAGCTTTTTTGCTGTTTTCCCTGGTCGGCTTCGGTATCTCCTTGCCTTCAAAAGCTTTATCAAGAAGATCGCTGCTCTTTGTTTCATATATTGTCCGCGCCTTGTCGTAGGCTCCCGGATGCATCGACAAAGGAAACAACATAATGTAGATGGCAACATCAGGGTCAAGCTTTGTCAATTTTTTCAGTTCAACGTGCCCCTTCCGGCAATAGGGACAGTCCGGGTCAGTAAAAACATACAGTTTTTTCGACCCCTTCGGGTTACCTATAATTACTGCATTTGCCAGGGGGATCGTGTTGACATCGACCGGTTTGCCCCGCTTCGGTGGCGGCAGTTCGTTTTTGTGGGCAGTCACCTGTTCCATCTTCTCAAGATCGACGATCGCACCCTGAATAAAATGCTTCTTGCCGTAATCCATGAAAATGATGCCCCGTTGCCCATCTTTCTCGATTAACAACTCAAACAGTCCCCGGACGGGGGATTGCCGAACCGATGTAACATTTCCTCCGACCTTCTTCAGAAGCCCATTGGCTTCCTGGGATGTCAGAGTATGACATGAAACACAATCGTTGCTGCAACCATCCTTTGCCATGGCATATGAGGAAGAAACGAGAATTATGGTAACCGCCACCGCACTGCAAAATTCTTTCAGCATGCAAATTCCTTTCAATGTGTGATTTTAATCACTCTATTCCATATTCCTTGATTTTGTAAAGGAGTGATCGATGACTGATTTCAAGTATTTTTGCCGCCTGGGTACGATTCCCCCCGGTTTTGGCGAGCGCTTTCCGGATAAGTCCCCGTTCCATGGTATCTTCAGCCTTTTTTATCGAAAGATTTTCCCCGGTGTCCGGTCCACCCGGTTGGGCAGAATCCGGCAGACGAACGGCAGGTGGCAGGCAGTCGATGGTAATACGACCGCTTTCACAGACAATACAAGCTCGCTCAAGCGCATTTTCAAGCTCACGAACATTACCGGGCCACCGATGCGCCATCAGACTGCGTATTGCATCCGGCTCGATGCGCATCTGACTGTCATCGGGACCACCATACCGCCTCATAAAATGTTCTGCCAATAGCGGGACATCCTCAACACGTTCCCGTAACGGCGGCAACTGCAGGCAAAACACGTTCAACCGGAAATAGAGGTCTTCCCGAAAGCGCCCCGCCGCCACATCGGCAGATAAATCCCGCGACGTGGCGGAAACCACTCTGACATCAACATTCCGGGAAACGACATCCCCTACCCTCCTGATTTCGCCTTCCTGCAACACCCGCAACAACTTGACTTGTAACGAGAGCGGCATCTCGCCGATTTCATCAAGAAACAGAGTACCGCCATCTGCCTGCTCAAACAGTCCGGCTTTGTCACTGGACGCATCGGTAAATGCACCACGGACATGCCCGAACAATTCGCTGTCAAGCAGGTTTTCCGGAATAGCGCCGCAATTGATCGCAACAAATGGTTTTTTTGAACGGCTGCCGTTTTGATGAAGTGCCCGGGCAACCAGTTCTTTTCCGGTACCGGACTCACCGAGAACAAGTATGGTTGTCTTCAGTCCGGCAACCTTTTTTATCTGTTCAAAAAGAGCCTGCATCCGGATATTACGACTCAATATCCCGCTATAGGAAAACCGGTCGGAGACGACCTCCCGGAGACGGTTATTTTCCTCTTTCAGCCGCTCCCGCTCTTCGGCTTTCTTGAGCACCAGTACTATCTCATCTTTTTTAAACGGCTTTGAAATAAAATCGTACGCTCCCAGTTTCATGCACTCAATTGCAATATCCACCGTGCCGTAGGCCGACATCATAATAATCGGAGCGGTGACGTGTTCCTCCAGTGCCCGCACCAGAAATGTTTTTCCATCCATTTCCGGCATCCGGACGTCGCACAGGATAAAATCATAGGCGGTTTCGGCAAGTCGGCTCAGGGCTTCATTGCCATCAGCCGCAGGGTCGGCGTGATATCCCTGACGAGTCAACATGACCGACAACATGTGGCGCATGTTTTCTTCATCATCAATGACCAGAATGTGCTGACTGCTCATGTTCCCCCCCATCCCCGTGCGCCGGTAGCAGCCAGACGCTGAAACAGCTTCCTTCACCAACCGTACTGACTGCTGTAATGCGTCCGCCAAACCCTTCAACAATCCGTGCCGAAATTGCCAGGCCGAGACCGGTTCCTTTGCCCGGCGATTTGGTCGTGAAAAAAGGATCAAAGATATGCTTCATGGACTCTTCGGGAATGCCCGTACCACTGTCGATGACATCCAGGCGAATATGCGCATCCTCCCGTCCCCCCCTCACAGTGATGGAGCCGCCGGCAGGAGTGGCGTCACGGCTGTTCAAAAGCAGATTGATAACAACCTGTTGCAGCTGGTACTGATCGCACCGTGCAAACAACCGTTCCTCATCGATTTCCATGGAGCAACTCAATTGTTTGAAGACACCCTGCTGCGTCATCAGGTCAAGCGTCGAGAGAAGGACCGCACGAACATCGGCATTCTCTCCACTGAACGTCCGTGGCCGGGAAAAATCGAGCAATCCACGCACTATCCGGTCAATCCTGGAACAATCCATCATGATGCGGCGCGCATAATCCTGAATGGCGGAGTTATCGGGCTGTTCACTTGCGGAAAGTTCCGCATACCCCATGATCGACGCAAGCGGCGTGCCGATCTCATGGGCCATCCCGGCTGCCAGCAGACCTATGGAAGCCATTTTTTCAGTACGGAGGGTTTCTTCCCGCGCTTGGCTCAGATCGCTGTTTGCCTTTTCAAGGGCGGTCATCTGCTCGGCGACCAGATGATCCTTGTTGTGCAGTGCCGAGGCCATTTCATTAAATGCCGTCGCCAGCCGGACAAGTTCGGCACTCCCGGTCACCTGTAATCGTTGCCCATATTGCCCGCCGGTAATTTTTTCTGTCGCAGTCAGCAACCGGTTAATCGGATTGACAACTATTCGTGACAGAATCAAGGATCCCAGACCAAACAACAAAATGAAATCCAGCAAAAAATAGGTCAGCAACATTTGCCGTGATCGATTCAGACGGGCTTTTTCCGGGGCCAGCGAAAGCAGCAAACCGGCTTTTCCGACAGCCTCCCCGTCGCGCATCACGGTAATGAGATGAACTATGCCGCTCCCGTCCGGTCTGATAAAACTCCCCTCCGCAGCAGGCAACAGACCTTGAAACGGGGCGTGCAGATCGCTCTCTTCACGACCGGCGCTGAAGATGACCGAACCGTTCCTGTCGAGCAATGTCAAACGGCTGAAGACTGATTCTTCTGAAAGCTTTTGAATATATCGCGAGGCCTGTGAATCGGGCGGTATGAATCCTTGAGGATAGGTCGGCATCGAATCGGGGAGCAGGCTGACAAACGCTTTGAGCAGGGTGCGGGCATGTTCCCCTTTTTGGGCATACAGATCGTTGGCGGCAGTGTTAAAAGCCAACAAACTGAAGAGAAGCCAGGTAAATACCAGCAGTAACCCCAGAAAAGCCAGAATTGAAACGGTCAGACTGGGGCGAAACCGGGCCATGACTACCCCTGATACAAGCCACTCAGTCCCAGATACCACCGGATGAGCGATTTCCCGTAGAAGATGTACAGCACGGCGCCAAAAGCGAGATAGGGACCAAACGGAATTGCCAGTTTGGAATCTTTTTTCTGAAACAGCATCATGGAAATTCCGACCAATGAGCCGACCAGCGAACCGGTAAATATGATAAACGGCACCGCCTTCCACCCCAGAAAAGCGCCCAGCATTGCCAGCAACTTGATATCACCGCCCCCCATGCCGTCTTTGCCGGTCAATCGTTGATATGAGTAGGCCACCAGCAGCAGGCTCCCCCCCCCCAGGAAAATACCAAGGAGTGAGTTCAACCACGTATTCCCTTTTAGAAAAAATGACAGAATAAATCCGACGACGATACCGGACAACGATATTTCGTCAGGAATAATCTGGTGTTCAATGTCGATAAACGTAATAACCACCAGTGCCGAACAGAGCAGCAACAATGCCGCGAACGCCAATGTCGGGCCGAAGCGGAGGTACAAAAGCAACGTCACGACACCATTGAGAAGTTCAACCAGTGGATACTGCACGGATATATGGTTGCCACATCCCCGGCATTTCCCTCTCAGGAACAGATAACTGAACAGAGGGATATTGTCATACCACCGGATCTGATAGGAACAGTTCGGACAATGGGATGGAGGGAAAACGACGGATTCGTCTTTCGGCATACGATAAATGCAGACATTCAGGAATGAACCGATCACCATGCCGAAAACAAACACAAAAAGAGGATAGGTCATGAACAAAACCATCAGTCGATGCTTTCAGCTACATCCATCGTGATTTGAGCCTTGAGGTACATCTCCACTTCCGCAACGGTTGCAAAGGCAAAACATCCTTCAGCTATTCTGACGGCCCGCTCCAACGTGCAGCGACGAAGAATCTGCTTTACCCGCAGGATCGATCCGGCTCCCATTGAAAGCTCATCAAAACCGAGCCCGAGCAGGACCGGCAGATAGAGAGGGTCACCGGCCATTTCACCGCAGAGGCAGGCGGGGATGCCCGCACCGTGGGCAGCCTGAACAATCCGGCGCAATGATCGCAACACCGCGGGATGGAGCGGTTGATACATGTGGGAGAGTTGATCGTTGCTGCGATCAATTGCCAATGTGTATTGGATCAGATCATTTGTACCGACACTGAAAAAATCGACCTCACGCGCCAGAAGATCAGCCAGGGTAACAGCAGCCGGTATCTCAATCATCACTCCGACCGGAACCGTGTCGTCAAACGGAATACCGGAGACAGCCAGTTCCCGCTTGGCCTCCTCGAACAGTACTTTTGCCCTGCGCACTTCCTCTATTCCCGAAATCATAGGAAACATTATCCTGACCGGGCCGGCAGCACTGACACGTAAAATAGCGCGCATCTGTTTTTTAAATTCATCGGGCATACTGAGCGACAAGCGGATCGCCCGTACCCCCAGGGCCGGATTGGTTTCCGCCGCATGGTTAAGTCCTGCAAGCAATTTGTCGCCGCCGGCATCCAATGTCCGGATAGTAAGCGGATGTGGCGCAATGGCCAGCTGCATTGATCGATATAACGTCAGCTGTTCTTCTTCATCCGGCATGAGAGAGCGGTTCATAAAAAGCATCTCTGTACGGTACAAACCAACACCACTCCCGCCATGCGCTAAAACGGAAGCTCCCTCTTCCGGTATTTCAACATTGCCACGCAGATGCATTGTGTGCCCATCAAGCGTAACAGCCGGCAGTGAAGCGGTTTTCAAAAGTTCATATTCAACATATTCATAGTGATGTTTACGATCAAGTGATGACTGAAACGTTTCCTGATCCGGATTAACGATCACGTTACCCGATAAACCATCGACAATAACGGTAACACCGTCGAGCAGAAGGTCGGTTATCCCCTCAACACCCATTACCGCCGGAAGATCAAGGGCGCGGGCAAGAATGGCCGTATGCGATGTTGGGCCGCCAATCTCCGTTATTATGGCAAGTACATGGGTGCGATTGATCTGAAGCATGTCGGCAGGAGAAAAGTCGTGCGCCGCAATAATGATCTGTCCTTCGTGCTGCGGAAGCGGATCGGCCGGTTCACCGCTCATACTGTGCAGCACTCGCTCGATCACCGTCTCGACATCGCTGATACGCTCACGCAGGTACGGGTCATCAATACTGGCAAACGTTTCGCGATAGCGATGCAGGGTTCGCCGCAACGCCCCTTCGGCATTAATCAATCCGGTTTTGATGACTTCCGATGTTTCAGACACCAGACGTTCATCAGCCAGAATCATCAGGTGGGTTTCTATGAAAAACAGATGGTCTTCACCACTTGTTTCCGCAAGGCGGGTTTTCAGTGTTTCCAACTCTACGCGGGTATCTTCAATGGCCTGAGCAAGGCGTGCTATTTCATGAGACACCGTTTCTGAAGGGATTTGGTATTCAGAGACCACGACCCGGCGGCGGTCAATAATGCACAACCTCCCCATGGCAATCCCGGGCGAAGCCGCGATTCCGGAGAAGACACGCACGTCACTCTTCTCCAAAACCGGTGGCAATCACGTCACCAATAATCTGGAAAGCCTCCGTTTCATCTGCACCGTCGACCGTCAAACAGACAGAAGTCCCTTTGGAGGCCGCAAGCATCATAATACCCATTATGCTTTTACCGTTAACTTCGATGCCGTCTCTGGCCAACTTGACGTCGGAACTGAAACGACTTGCCGTTTTTACCAGAAGAGCTGAAGCACGGGCGTGCAAGCCAAGTTTATTTATGATTACTAAATCTTTGCGGAGCATATTTCAGGTTCCCTTATGATCAAATGTTTACTTTAAAAACTCACCAGCGACAATAATACCCTCACGACCCGTTCGTTGCAAATGTGGGGAAAGCTCAGCAACCGGCATTCGTTCACGGCGTGAACAAAACTCAATCAGCATCGGGAGATTCACGCCCGTGATGACTTCGATACACCCCTCTTTCAAGAACGACATCGCCATATTGGAAGGCGTACCACCAAACAGATCGGTCATGATGATAGCTCCGTCCGACTGCACCGCTTCAACTGCCGCAACTACGCGAGCCATAATTGCATCAGCCCGTTCATCGGGGGCAACTTCAACGGTAGCACACCCTTCAATTGGTCCGACAATCATCTCAGCAGACAATCTGAGAGCGGACGCCAGGCCGGCATGCGTAACGAGTACTA
>CAIYZD010000685.1 GCA_903930585.1 uncultured Geobacteraceae bacterium
AACATTGCTGGCAATCCGTTTGCAAATCAGATTCTGCCCCCGGGACTTAACACTGGTGGTCAGGGCGCGGCAGATCCGATGGCCTTACTCAAAGACCGCGACCTGTTGTCGTTGACATTAAAAACATCATTCTAAAAAAGGAGGAACACAATGAAACTACGTAACTATGCACTTGCAACCGGATTGACGCTGATAACAGCCAGTCTCGCCTTTGGTGCGGTCTCCGCGGAAAAAGCCGCGCAGCTCGGCAATAATTTAACGGAAATCGGAGCTGAAAAGGGTGGTAACAAGGAAGGCACAATCCCCGCATACACCGGGGGAATAACCAAACCACCCGCAAGTTATAACAAGAGCAAACCCGGCTGGCGCCCCGACCCGTTCGAAGGCGAGAAACCGCTGTTCTCGATTACCGCCAAGAACATGGACCAGTATAGTGCCAAGCTTACCGAGGGCGTCAAGGGGATGCTGAAGAGATATCCGAGCTTTCGGGTAGATGTCTACAAGACCCACCGGTCGGCGGCGCACCCCAAGCGTGTCCTTGAGAATACCAAGAAACACGCCCTGACAGCAAAACTCACCGACGGCGGCCTGGGCTTTACAGGTGCTCATGCGGGTCTCCCTTTTCCGATCCCGAATAACGGCCTGGAAGCGATGTGGAATCACCTGCTCCATTACGAAGGTGTGACCTATGAGCAGAGGTATTATACGTTTACCGTGGACTCCACCGGCAGGGTAAGCATGCAGTCCGAAGGGAACGTAAAACAGGAATTCCCGTATTACGATCCGGCCAAGCCCGATACGACGGAATTTTACAATCTCAAGGTTTATTATGTGGGTCCTTCCCGCCGGATGGGTGAATCCTTCCTTATCAAGGATCCGCTCAACTATGCCAAGGATTCAAGAAAAGCCTGGCAGTATCTCCCCGGCCAACGTCGGGTGAAGCTTGCGCCGGATCTTTCATTTGACGCACCATGTTCTATTTATGCAGGACAGGCCACTTGGGACGACCTGCTGCTCTATAGTGGTTCGCCGGAACGTTTTGACTGGAAACTTGTCGGCAAGAAGGAGATGTATGTACCTTATAATGATTACAAAATGAATTATGAAACTCCGGACCCTCAAAATAATTTGTTGAAAAAGCACCATCTGAACCCCGACCTGGTCCGCTGGGAGCTGCATCGTGTCTGGGTGGTAGAGGGAACTCTGAAGCAGGGCAAGCGCCACCTTTACAGCAAACGTGTATTCTATCTGGATGAAGACAGCTGGAGAGGCCTTGCGTCAGATCAGTACGATGGCAGAGGACAGTTGTACCGGGTCGGTTTTACCTATATGACTCCCAGCTACGAGATGCCTTGCCCATATGGGGACTTATTCACCTATAACGACCTGGTGACTGACTCCTACTTAATAAACGCTCTCAACGTAACAGGTAAAAAAGGCGCATTATTCGGGCATAAACCGTACCCGGCAAATGAATGGACAGCTGATTCGCTGGCAGCCGAAGGTGTTCGTTAGTAGTTGACTCAGGGGCGTTCCCGACCGGCAGGGTGTCGGTCGGGAACGCCATTTTATTAAGCAGACGTGCAGGGATATTCTGTTATTTTTGGAGATTTATGTATGGGCATTTACGAAAATCACATATTCCCGGTAATCATGGATATAGCACTGGCTGGGGTGAAGGAAGACCGTCGCGAACTAATTGGGCAGGCTTCCGGTAAGACCCTGGAAATAGGGATGGGTAGCGGCGTAAACCTCCCCTTTTACACGAATGCGGTATCCAAGGTTGTTGGCCTGGAACCGTGTGCAGCGGTTGTTGAAACCGCAAAGCGTAGGTTGGCGGCATGGGACGCCAAGGGGGCACTGCAAACTGCTGCCGGTAGTTTTGAATTTCATGTTGGCGGGAGCGAGCAATTGCCGTTTGAGGACCACACGTTTGATACGGTTATTGCGTGCCTTGTCTTTTGCACGATTCCCGATGCCAAATCTGCCGCCACAGAGATGTATCGAGTACTCAGACCGGGCGGAAAATTACTGTTCTACGAGCATGTGTGCTCGCCTGACGTCTGGATGAGCCGCATTCAGCGGCTGGTTAATCCGTTCTGGAAAATTTTCGCCTGCGGCTGCCATTTGCACAGGGATACTGAATTCCTCTTCCAGGAGGCCGGTTTCGATTTTCAAACAATCAGGCGATACCGCAACGAGCGAATGTCACCACCGTTTGCCGCATGGATGATCCGGGGTGAAGCCACAAAATGATTTTGTATCAATTTTTTAATTACATTCGCATGTAATCTTCCCGCCAGGAATCACTCTCCATTGTGTGATTTCGAACCAACGAACTAAATGCTCTATGAGTGCCAACTAAAACATAACTGCGTTTTCGTTCATGCATGTGGTAGACTCTGCAACCCAGCCACTTGACTATTAAGTGGTACTTCGCTAATATTGCGCTAATTAACAGCATTTTAGTTGTCTGCGAACACTATTTGTATGAGGTTAGGCATGTACTGTGCCCTGAATAAACTTTTTGGTATACCAACGGTTCAAACCCCTATGGACATTCTGGATGATATCATCACATTACCTCCACCATCCTCGACAGGGACGGTAACATTCTCACAACCACAACATGACAGGATGTCTGCACAACATTTCATCGATTATTAATACTGTGATAAATGACTTGACGAGTCTCCGGGGCGATTTGTTCGCCAGTTGTTAAAGTAAGCAGGAATAAGGGCCTTGACGTCATGAAAAACGTGTCAAAAATATCAGAATCGTCATCAGTCGCTGCAAAAAATATTCTGATAGAGGCAACCAAGACGGGATTTTCCTCTCGCTTCTTGCTTGCTGAAGGAATCGATAGCTGTCCGATTCCCATGTTCGTACTTGATTACGAACATATTATTGCAAATTGGAATACTGCACTTGCAAAACTAACAGGGCTGACAGAGGCCGAGATGGTTGGCACCCGTGAACATTGGAAGGCGTTTTACGATTCAAAGCGGCATACATTGGCTGACTTGATTATAGACGGAGCCCTGGAGCGGGAGATTGAAAATAGCTGTCACGACAAATATCGGCACTCGTCGTTACTTAATGGAGGGATAGAGGCGTCTGATTTTTTCCCCAACATTGGTGAAAACGGGTGCTGGTTATTCTTTACCGCAGCACCACTTAGGGATTCTACCGGACGCATCGTTGGTGCCATCGAAACACTGCAAGATGTGACCCACAGCCGTCTGACTGAAACTGCCTTGAAAGAAAGTGAAATTTTCCTAAACCAAATTGTTAACGGCAGTTCAGTGCCAACTTTCGTTATTGACCGGGAACACCGTGTCACTCATTGGAATCTTGCGTGTGAAATTGTTACCGGTTTGGCCGCCGGCGACGTTGTTGGAACTCGTGAGCCATGGAGGCCCTTCTATATTTCAGAAAGACCTGTGATGGCCGATCTGGTTCTTGAAAGCGCGCGGGAAGAGAATATTGATACGTTTTACCATGGCAAGTTTCATCCCTCTGAGCTGATTGCAGGTGCATTTGAAGCCGAGGATTATTTTCCGCACATGGGTAATGATGGCCGCTGGTTGTACTTTACCGCTGCGCCGCTTCGTGATGCGAATGGTGATTTGATTGGAGTCATTGAAACTCTGCAGGACATTACGGAGAAAAAACGTGCAGAGCAGGCGCTGCGGGAAAGTGAAGAAAAATACAGGGTAATAAGTATTACTGACGCCCTGACTTCACTGTACAATTCCCGTCACTTCCATGATCAGATCAATATTGAGGCTGAACGCTCAAGGCGCTATGCCCGCCCGCTTTCGCTGCTGTTGTTTGATATCGATAACTTCAAAAGAATAAACGACACCCACGGGCATCTTGAGGGCGATCACGTTTTGCAGTCCGTTGCCGGTGCAGTCAAATGCAACCTGCGCGACGTTGATACTGCTTATCGCTATGGCGGGGAGGAATTCACCGTACTATTGCCGGAAACTGGAATTGAGGCAGCTGCAATTCTTGCAGAACGTTTGCGCCAAAAAATTGCCGGCGCGGCCCTGAAAACAGATTCCGGATCCCCGATTAAGGTGACAGTCAGCATTGGTGTCGCAGAGTATGCCCCGCCGGAAATTGTGCAAAATTTTGTGCGACGAGCGGATAAAGGAGTGTATGAAGCCAAAGGAAAGGGTAAGAACCAAGTGGTTATGAGTTTCCTATAACAATCATTGCACTCCATTGGACAAAGTAATGACAACGGCTCCAAACTCAAACACAAAAGTCAGAATGCTCGTATGTCTGTTGTTCCTGCTGCTATCACTCTTGACAGCAGCAATCAGTGAGGCTATTGACGATGCCCCAAGATCGGCCACGGTGACAAAGCAGATTTTAGTGCTTGACACCTATCAATCCGGTTTCCTGATTATGGAAAGCATCGACAGAGGTATCCTCTCTGTACTGCGAGAGGGTGGCTACAGCATTCGCAACGTATTCATGGAATACCTTGATTTTGCTCGTGCACCCAGCAGTGAACATCGGACAAACATGGTGAATCTGTTGCGTCATAAGCTGGCTGATAAACACATAGGCGTGGTTATCACCATTGGCCCATTGGCCACAGATTTCATGACACGTGAAGGGAAAACCCTCTTTCCGGACGCCGCAATCATCACATTGCTGTCTCCCAACTATCAAACTTTGAGCAGTGTATTCAACACAGTGATGAACTTCCCCTGGCATGTAGATCCGGCTGGAACTTTGCGTGTTGCTTTGGATTTGTTTCCTAAAACAAAACGTATTTTCGTTGTCACAGGCGGAGATGACAAGATGCTGCCGTTTCTTGAACAGGCAAGAGAAGCATTCTCCCCGTTTAAAGACAAGCTTGAAATCGAATATAGCAATGACATGACGTATGATGAAATGCTGCGGCGGGTGGCAACACTTCCCGATGATGCAATAGTCATTTACTCACCGTATTTATCCGACTCTACCGGACGGGCATTCGTGCCAACCGAGGTTGTCGTTAAAGTATGTCAGGCGTCCAAAGTTCCTGTTTTTTCAACCCTGGAGCAATATATGGGCAGTGGCATAGTTGGTGGTTCACTGTTGAGGACAGAAGATGTTGGCCGCCGGGTTGGCAAGATTACGCTCGACTATGTAAATGGGATCTACAAACCTGTTGATCCGGTGACTTCTTTTGATACTCCCGCCCATATGCAGTTTGACTGGCATCTGCTCACCAGCTTTAATGCAGATATATCGCGTCTTCCAAAGGAGAGCATCCTCGTCAATCGTCCGCTTACTCTTTGGGGGCAATATAAATCGGCAGTAGTGACGGCAATGGTTGTTATCCTGATTATGTCCACTTCAAGTATAGTCCTGATGATTTTGAACCGTCGTCTAAAACAAGCGAAAGATGACACAATTGAGAGCGAAAGGCGCTTCAGAACTTTGATGGAGAACGCTCCAGAGGCAATTGTTGTCTATGATGTTGACCTCAAGCGTATTGTTGATGCCAACATCAAAGCGGTACAGTTATTTGGCTGCACTTTGGATAAACTATTACAGTCAGACTTAGACCGGTTCTATCCACCCAACCTGCCGGATAGCAGGCTCGTTGCCGATAGTATGGACCACGCCATTTTACGTGCCATGTCAGGCGAAGAGGTTTTGCTGGAACGGCTGGTACGCAGCGATGATGGCAGGGACCTTATTTGTGAACTAAGGGTGGTCCAGCTCCCCTACAATAACAAACAAATATTGAGATGCAGTTTCATCGACATTACCTCACGAAAGCAAATCGAAGAGGAGAAGTACAAACTTGAAGCCCAGCTCCACCAGTCTCAGAAAATGGAATCAGTTGGACGCCTGGCTGGAGGCGTGGCACATGACTTCAATAACTTACTTGGCGTCATAATTGGTTATGCTGAATTGGCGCTTAGAAAAATCAAACCAGACCAACCTCACTATACCGCTTTTAATGAAATCAGCAAAGCGGCAGATAGATCTGCTGCTCTCACGCGTCAATTATTGGCTTTTGCTCGTAAGCAGGTTATCGCTCCCAAGGTTATTGACCTGAACGAGACGGTATCGGGAATGATCCAGATGTTACGGCGACTGATCGGCGAGGATATTTATCTCACTTGGCAACTGGTTCCTGACCTCTGGCCGGTTAAAATAGACCCGTCACAGATAGACCAGATACTGGCCAATCTATGTGTTAACGCTCGCGATGCCATTGTAAATGTTGGCAACATCTGCATAGAAACCTGTAATATTACTGTTGATGCCAACTACGGTCTCTCTAATACAGCGGTTGTGCCGGGAGAATATGTTCGGTTAGTAGTTAGCGACGACGGTAGTGGCATGGACAAAGAAACGGTCACCTACATCTTTGAACCGTTTTATACTACCAAAGAGCAAGGTAAGGGTACAGGCCTTGGGCTTGCTATGGTACACGGCGTAGTCAAGCAGAATAACGGTTTCATAAATGTCTACAGTGAACCAGGCAAGGGATCATCCTTTTCGGTATATCTGCCTCGGCATTCAAGCGGAGTTGGAGAGCTCTGTAATAAGGAGTACATTCCTGAACTGTCTTCCAGGGGCAGTGAATTAGTTTTGCTCGTAGAAGATGAACCGGCCAACCTGAAAATGGCTGCTTTAATGCTTGAAGGCAATGGCTATACCGTTCTGGCCGCGGGAACAACTGGTGAAGCCATTCGCCTGTTCAGGGAGCATACCGACAAAATAAACCTGCTGATCACGGATGTTGTTATGCCTGATATGAACGGCCGTGATCTGGCCAATGAATTGCGCACAATATCCCCACAGCTCAAGTGTTTATTCATGTCCGGATATACTGCCAATGTCATCGCCCACCACGGTGTATTAGACGATGATGTGAACTTCGTCCAGAAACCATTCTCTTTACTGGACTTCGCAACAAAGGTACGCAATGTTCTGGATAGTGAATAGCTGTAATAACCTGCTTACACCAACAAACGTATCTGAACGAATTTGTTCGTCAGTTGATGGAAGTGCTTAAAGAACTCGGAATCGGAATTTTACGAATTGAAAAGACAGGTTTAGAAAAAAGGCAAAATTACCGTACCTGTATCATAAAACCTGGACTGTTTGGGACTTCTGGAACGTGACTATGAAATTTGCAGTTATGATGAAGTTAATCGATGAAAAACGGCTCCACAAAATCAAGCGGCTCTACGCGGTAGCCCTGGCCTTTATCGCTCTGTCCATCATCTCTTCTTCACTGTTGATGCAGTACGTCATCAAGCGCAACGGCGGTGATTCGCGGGTGATCAACCTTTCAGGACGTCAGCGCATGCTGAGCCAGCGGCTGACCAAATGTGTCCTGGCCCTGGAACGGACAGGATCGCCGGCTGAACGATCACGACGTTCCAGGGAGTTGACCGAGTCGTTTGCCTCCTGGAAGAAGGTGCATCTGGGACTGCAGTATGGCGATGACACGCTGGGGTTGCCGCACCGGCAAAACTCGTCGGAGATCAGGGAGCTTTTTGTAGGGTTGGAGCCGTTCCACGTCGCCATGGTTACGGAGTTGGACCGGTTGGTGAAGGGTGCTGAAAACGAAAAAATCGATCCTGGCGCTCTCCGCACGACTGCCAACGTGATGTTGGCTAACGAACCCGGTTTCCTGGCTCTGATGGACAAGATCACCTTCCAGTTTGACAAGGAGGCCAAGGAACGGCTCGCCTCAATGCAACGGCTGGAAACGATCTTCATGATGGTGGGGCTTTTGATCCTTGCCTTCGAATTCCATTTTGTTTTTCGTCCGTCCCTGGCGCAGTTGGCTACCATGATGACCACATTGAATCGCAAGGGTGATGAACTGGCCGATGCCAATGCAAAACTACAGGTGTCGCTGGACAACTCCCGGCATCTGGCTGAACTGGCCAACAGCGCCAACCTTGCAAAGAGTGAATTTCTTGCCAATATGAGCCACGAGATCAGGACCCCGATGAACGCCATTATCGGCTTCTCGGACCTGCTGTCACAGACGGTACGCGACCCGAAGCAGGTGGAATATGTACATTCCATCTGCAATTCGGGCAAGGCGCTGTTGCATCTGATCAACGACATTCTCGATCTCTCCAAGGTGGAAGCGGGCAAACTGGAGATCATACCGACCGCATTTGCCCCCCGGAACCTGTTCATTGAGATAGGGCAGATCTTTTCCCTGAAGGTGGCTGAGAAAAGAATCGGCTTTGAACTGGATCTCGATCCGGCACTCCCTGAAGCCGTCATCCTTGATCAGGTACGTCTGCGCCAGGTGTTGCTCAATCTGGTTGGGAATGCGGTTAAATTTACTGATTCCGGCCATGTCAAGCTGAAGGTGTCCTGTCTGGCGCCGGTGGAACCGGAATACGGCAGATGTGATATCGAAATGAGGGTGGAGGATACCGGCATCGGCATCCCCGAATCCGAACGTGGCAAGGTGTTCGGAGCCTTTGAGCAGATGAGCAACCAGGACCACGCCAAATATGGCGGTACCGGTCTGGGGCTGGCCATCTGCCGCACGCTGGTCACTCTGATGAATGGTGATATCAGTGTGGTGGGAAATCCGGAGGGACGCGGCAGCGTCTTTGTGGTAACGCTCCGCTCGGTATCGATCGCCGTCTGTTTGATGGAGTCGGTTCCCGGCGGTACTGGCGGATATGGACTCTCCTACCGTTTCCATCCGGCCCGTATCCTGATAGTCGACGACGTTGAACTGAATCGCAAACTGCTGTCAGCCTATCTGGAACAGCAACCCTTTGAGTACCTTGAAGCTTCGGACGGAATGGAAGCTTTGCGGGTGATGTGCGAGAGGAAACCGGATCTGGTGATTACCGACATCAAGATGCCTGTTATGGGGGGGGACGAACTGGCGCGACAGGCGGCTGTCGACCCTGAACTGGCGCATATCCCGATCATCGCCGTGACGGCATCAGCCATTCCGGGCCAGCTTGATTCAATGAAAGAGCTTTTCCTGAGCATCCTGCTCAAACCATTGCGGCAAGATGAACTGCTTGCCGCAATGGCCGGGGTGATTCCGTGCGAAATTACCGATGCACGGTTGTCTCTCGAAACGGACCCTCTGGCGTGGGAATATGCCGATTACTCCTGCAGTGACAGGCCGGGGCTTGTCCGGGCGTTGGCGCTGCTGGACGGCGACTATCAGGTGGTGTGCAAGACCTTGCAGATCAATCGGATCAAGCAGTTCAGTGAAGCGGTGACGGCGCTGGCAGTGCTACACACGGCGTCTGCCCTGCGTACCTGGGCGGTGGCGCTTGATACCGCTCTCGGTTCATTCAATATCACCCGAATCAAGGGGGGAATGAACCGTTATGCCGAGATTGTAGCTGCCTATGAAACACCAGCTAAAGACGACAATACAACGGGTGAATCAGATCCCGACAAGGAAACTGTGACATGAGTGACAAATCGAAAATGCCGGTTATCCTGGTAGTGGACGATAATCCCCAGAATTTGCAACTGGTAGCCGGGTTGTTGAACGATGCACTGGCGTGTGACCTCTGTTTTGCCTCCAGCGGAGCAGATGCTCTGGAGGTGATGGGTAGTATAGCACCGGATTTGATTCTGCTGGATGTCAACATGCCGGAAATGAACGGGTTCGAGGTCTGTTCCGCTATCAGGGCCACTCCGGAGTGGCTGGATATCCCGGTGATTTTTCTGACGGCCCAGCGCGAATCCGACTTTATCGTTAAGGGGTTCGAGGCGGGGGGAAGCGATTATGTGGGCAAGCCGTTCGAAAGCAGGGAACTGCTGGCCCGGGTGCAGCTCCATCTTGAACTCAAGCTTAAGCGGGACGAACTGAAACATCGAAACGACGAACTTGAGACCGCCATCGCCAGGATCAAGCGATTGGAGGGTATTATTCCGATATGTATGTACTGCAAGAAGATCAGGGACAATGACAGTGCCTGGCAGCAGATGGAAAGATATATTTCCGAACACTCGGATGCCCTGTTCAGCCACGGGATCTGCCCCGATTGTTTCGCGGAAAGATATGAAAAGTCGTAGGCATGAAGAATAAATATATGAAATCAATAGAAGGGCCAGCTGACTATGTATCTACCAACTGAACAAAAATCACGTATTATGGTTATCGATGATGATTCCGGAGTGATGAGTCTGCTAGAAAATATTTTATATAAAAACGGATACTCTGTTTTACCATTCCTGGACGTTTCAAAAGCACTGGAGACAGCGCACAAAGAAGCACCTGATCTGATCCTGATGGATATTGCAATGCCTGAGATGGATGGCTTTCTTGCTTGTGAGAGGTTTAAACAAAACTCAGTCCTCAAAGATATACCAGTGATCTTTATGAGTGGTAAAAATACAACTGA
>CAIYZD010000686.1 GCA_903930585.1 uncultured Geobacteraceae bacterium
AAGAACAACGCCATAATTACCATCTTCTAAATAGGTACGCATTAATTCAGCGTGGGATTGTGTACTGGAATTATTCGGGCCGGGGGTATCCACAATAATAAGCCTGGTGCCCTGTTTGGTATTATCAATACCAGGGAGGTTGCCATAAAGCTCAATTTCTTCAATATCTGGTGTTTCATTCCAGTTACGTATTACATTTTCAGTAGTTATTTGGAACGGAGAGAAATCAGAACCAATACGATAACGCCCAGTGAAATATGGAGCAACGTCATCATCCACAATAGTACAGATTGTTGACGTACACGCCAGACTCTGTACTGGTAGTAGATCATCTCCAATCAAGGCGTTTATAAGAGTTGACTTTCCAGAGGACATTGTCCCCATGACAGCAATTTCAAAACCAGTTATAGATCTTTGTACAAAATTATGATGATGATTTATGTGATATAGTTTAAAAGCGACATCATTATGTGACACATGCCCGGCTATTATACTATCCTTTATAGCAAGCATAACTGCCTCAACTGTTGGATATATATTGCCATGCCATTCCAGTAAACCTTGTTGTGAATCCATAATTCATACACCTCCTCTCCTGCTGCTTACCAACAAATGAACACTACCTACTCATTCAAATACCTTGCCTTCATCTGCAAAACATATGACTTAAACTCATCTCGCAAATCTCCTGGAGCTAATACCTCGATTCTACCACCAAACCCCAGCAGCCACCAACGCAGTTGCCGTGTATCCGTTACGTTAGCCTCAACAAGAACATTTCCATCATTCATATCTGTTAGCCGTTGATCTTTTGATAGTGGTGTTTCTTCAAGATGAATCGCCGCATCCTTCTCGAAAACAACTTTAAGTTGAATTGTTCCTTCTCCCTTTCGATAGTTGAAGGCTTCTCCGGCAATATAGTCATCAAGGTTGAACCCTTCAGGTATCGGTGCCGTTTCATCAAGCTGGACAGCATCTTTCATTCTGTGAAGCTGTAGCTGCCTGACATCTTTAAGTTGATGGTAGTTTCCGATAGTGCAAACCAGAGTGATCAGTCTGTCGTGTTGTACAATTCCAAGAGGATTAACCGTCCAGACGACAGCCTCCTTTTCACCACGTTTAACATAAGATATTTTAAATTTCTTTGCATCAAGCAGTGAATTTGACACTACGGAAAAGGTGTCTGGTTCTATACGGGGTGGCATCAGAGGCTGGCTTCTATTGACTGACCGCACTTTGTCAGGCCATTCCTTGAAGTTTGCTTTGTCTGACTGTTGCAATAAATTACCGGCGCAACGAAAGTGCGGTTTAAGCTGATCGTAAACCTCTTGCGGAATCATTTCAGACATGAAATCTGCAATCATACGATAGGCTAAAGCAGCAGATGGTGTCATGACCGGGATATCCAGAGTAGGTGCGTCCGCCGCCCATGACCAGCCGTATGGCTTGTGTTGATCATCGCAGGTTATTGCAAATAGCTGAGAAAGTTTTTCCAGATCACGTTGAACCGAGCGGCGTGTTATGCCCATACCGTCCCGCTCTAACAGAGAAGCTATCGTTGCCGCATCAATTTTTCGTGGATATCGTGGTATCATCCGCATCAACATCAGATACCGATATGTAGTATACATAACCATCCTTTCCGTTTAGTGACGGCCCAAAGTGCGCAAACGAGCTAAAGGACGGACTTACTTTTTATCACTTCCATAGTTCAGAGGCAATATCAATAAAGTCCTATATTAATAAAACCATAAATATACACTATCTGTTTGTACATGAGCCCAGTTTCTGCATCATTGGCGCTTTTACCTATACCGGCAAAGCTAAGTCTTTGGTAACCACGCGTCAGGGTTTTCATAGAAATATTTGACCAAACCAACGCCTGCTGCATACGTTGGTGAGTTAACAACTTCAATCAGACCTTCGGTGTCGTTGGGCAATCCAAGCCTTACT
>CAIYZD010000687.1 GCA_903930585.1 uncultured Geobacteraceae bacterium
CCTCAAGCAGCCGCAGCATCTCTTCCTTGCCGGTTACGTGGCTTTTCAGTTGCCCAATCTTTTCCAGGTTACGCAGGTTTTCCAAGGTCATGTTCATCACCTATCAGAAAGAGTTTCGGTTCGCTCATGATTCGTGTTGTAAACTGTTCGCCGGCAGCTAGTTTTGCAGTGAACTGTTCGTAGGGCATTATTACAGGATTGATTTCCCGGCCAAGTTTCTCGTTCATATCCGCCAAGGCCACCACGACGTCGGTAAAGGATGCCGTTCCGACGACACAGACATCCACATCGCTGGTCGCCCGTTCTTCCCCTTTGGCTACGGATCCGAAAATGAATGCTGCGGTAATGCCCGTTGACAACGGCTGCAAGGCTGAACGTATGATATCCGCCAGACCGCTCGTTTTGCGGAATATGCCGGACAGTTCATGAAAAATGGGGCAGTTCCGTTCGGCCCGGTAGCGGACCTGGTTACCCAAGGCCTGTCTGGACAGCAGTCCGGCATCGGTAAGGAGCTTGAGTTCACGGTGCAGCGATCCGGCCGGTACTCCGGTCAGACGGGATATCTCCCGGACATGAAAATCCTCGTCGGAACGCAACAGCAAAAGGGCCAATATGCGCCGCCGGTAATCGCTGAAGAGGGTTTCGGCAAGACCTGTCGACTTACTCTGTTCTTTGTTTATCGCTGTTCTCTCCATGAGTGCGTTTGTAATCTAAATGAGAACGATTTGCAACTCATTTTTCATATCAATCGACTCATTTATCAAAAATGGTTTTCAGCAGATAGCAGCACTCAAATTTGGATCAGGCAGCGTAAGTAACGGAATGTGTTGTCATTGCAGATCGATATGGCTGGCACTGATGGTGTTTGATGTTCAACAGGATAGGAAAGTGCTCTCTGGTAGCAATATTTCAAAATGTGCTCCATACGTGCTCCATGGTAAAACAAAAGGGTATTTATTCGGTTAACCCCGTGTCTCCCATTATTTTGTCAGAATCCTCCTGAAGTCTTTGCGCAAGGGGTAGAGCAAGAGATCTTTGATTGGCACACTCTGTTTTCCAGACGGCCCAAGTTTACCACGGCCTTTCGTGGATCCAACATTTACCCAGTTAGCAGCTTTATAGCATGTGCCGGCAAAGCGATCTGTCTCGACAAATGTTTCCATTAGCACCGGGGTGATTTGATACTGCTTCTGCCAGTCATTTGGGAGTTGTTTTACAGCCATGGCCAGAATTTTAGACGCCAGGTTTTTTACCTGAACCCATGGCAGGATAAGGAATCGAGCATTATTGACGACTAGTGGTAGGTGGCGCCTGCGAAGTGAATGGGTCCAACCAATATACTCGTCTCGCGGTGCAGCCTGCCACGCAGCGGCACCGAAACCCAGCAGAGCAATAACCTGCTGGTCGAGAAGGACAAAGTACCTTAATTGTGCACCCGGAAGCGGTGTGTAGCCCAAGTAATGGTATCTTCCGATGTATTCGTTCCAGAGAGCTGACTCGTTGCGCCGGACCAAGTGTAATGATACCGGCCCCAACTGATGTACTGGGTTGAATATCGGTTCTTTGGGATCGGTCGCCTTAGTGGAGCAGAAAGGGAGTAATGCCGGTTTCGTTCTGCGGGGAGCAGGTAGCTCAATGAAGCCGTCGGCGTGCATGCGCAACATGGCAACCCGACAGGACATCTCTTTAAGTCCGCCGTCAGCTTTATACCATTGGAGGATACGGCAAACTTCGCGGGAGAGGTCTGCCCGGTGATACTCTGGATTCTCGGCGATAAGTTGTACGATTTTGGCAATTTCCGTGGTGCTGAAGTCACGCCCGCAGTAAACAGTCATGAGGTGTTCTGGCTCCCTGGCGGTGGTTTGGCTAATTGTTGTCGTCGATCCCCACTCATGCTCCACGGCAAAAATGGCGTGAGATCGGCAGGTGCGGTTCCGCCCAACTCGGCGCAAGCGGTTAGGTATGCTTGCAGCCAATGGCGCGGATTGAGTTTCCACAGTTCGATGGTTTGCAGCAGAGAGAACATCATAGCCGCTAATTCTGCACTCCAGATACTGCCGGAGCCATAGTAGTTTTTACGGCCTATAACCGGATTGCGAATGGCTCGTTCCGCACTGTTGTTGTCCATGGCGACTTCTGGATGTGTCAGGAAAATGATAAGACCTTGCCAGTGATTCTGCAGGCTGATGAGAACATTACGTTGTGCCTCATGCAACTGATCAGGTTGAAGAGCGGGCGCGTCTACTTCGTCGGTACCTGTTATTGCCGGTGACTGCCGCACGTTGGTTTCAGAAGAGTTGGTAGCAGATTTGTCCGCCAGTAAAAGCTTTATGCTCCGGTTATTCATCAGTTGCATCTGGTCAGTAAGCAGTTTCTGTGCTTGATCAAATAGCACACTCTGCTGGGCAAGGGGAAGATTTTCATCCCAGTGGGTCAAGCGCTGGTGGTTGAGGTGATATGAGGTAGCGATTTCATCCACCCAAGCCAGAGCCCACTTTTCCAAGGCGGGGAATTTCAAGGCGAGGTCAAGAAAGTCTCGCCGCACATGTGCCCAGCAATAGGCCAGAATGATGGCGGCATTCAATCGAGCCAGTTTTTTATATGAACTGAAGCGATCACATACCACTATCACCTTCTCCGGTTCAAGTCTTGAAAAATGGGCTAACGGTACGGCAGCGCTGCGAGTGGGAGCTATTTGATAGTGAATGACATCAGCCGATTTGGTGACCCAAAGGTACCAGCGATGACCAACCTTACCGTCAAGTTCAGCATAAACTTCCCAGCGGCTCTCATCATTATGGAAGCGTGATTCGCTCATCTGATGTTCATACAAGGCTGCTTGTAGCGGAATAAACAATGCGGCAATCTTTTGGAGGCCGCCGGTCATACTTCCAGACGACATTGAGAGGCCAAGGCCAGACAGCTCACGAAGGGCGCGGTGCAATGGTTGGGCGTAGAGGAATTTTGCTAAGAGGATATGCACCCAAATTGAAATACCGTAGGGGCTTTTGGGTATTATTTTGGGGACAGGCGGTGCAACGATAAAGAGAGGACTGTCCTTTGCAGGAAGGCAGGAACAACTTTTCATATAGCGCTTGCGGAAAACTTTGCGGCGGTACGCCTTGACATCTATTTCGACAATCTCCGACTCCTCTGCACCGGGAAATGGCGGGTACTGAAGACCACAGTTGGCACAGTGAGCGTCTGGAAGTTCGTGGTACTCTTCGAAAACGGGGAGGTTCGGACGTTGAGTGCGCCCGTGGCCGCGGCCTCCTCGTTGCTGCCCCCGAGGACGTTTGAAAGTCAGCGAAGGTTGCTGCTTGATGGTTTTGTCGATCGATTCGCTCTTCTTGGCGAAGAGACGGTGTCGGAGATCACGGATCTGCGCTTCTTTAAGTTCTATCTCGTTTTTGAGAAGGATTTCGCGTTCAGAAGCCTGTGCTTTATTCTGCTCAATTGTCTTTTTGAGAATTGCTTCGCGAGCGCAAGACCGCTGATGAAGAGCTTTCCAATAATTCGTAGCCAACTTGAGCTGAGTCAGCTCTCTCTGCGTTATTGCTACCAGATTGAGTGAAGGGACTACGGTGAGATGCCCATCAGATGGGGGCAGAGGCAGAGAATCAAACGATGAAGATGAGAGGGCCCGTTCCATGCCCACTTTAATACATGATTTATACCTGTGTGTCCCGTTATTTCTTTTGACCTTGGCTGGCAAACGTGTTTTGTCGAATATTTACGATCTTGAGACTCAGCGTAAAGGGTGGCGCGGCTTTTCCGAGAAGCCCCCCTATTCCCTGACTCTTGTGGACAGCCTGGAGGACTCCATCCAGGCCCGGCAGATCGAGCTGCGTACGGAAGAGATGCGCTTCACCATCGCCGAAGGGGAACTTGCAGACTATACTTCCTCCCTGCGGGAGAGCCGGACCGGGCAGCGTCTGGCCGAGGAACACCGCGATCAGAGCATTGGCAAGCCGGAAGAGGTGCGTATGATCTGGCTGCAGGCCCTGGCAACCAGGCGAAATGACCTGAATGAAACCGGCGTCATTACCGCAGAGACGCTGCGGCAGATGCTGCATGAAGGGATGGCCTGGCTGCGGCAGGAGATCGATTTTCTTGACCAGAAGGTATCCGTGGCCAGCGGCAACTTCCGCTTCACCCGCGAAGAGCTCGACAAGAAACTGAAGGGCCTTGACGCCCAGCGGGAAGAGTTGAAACAGGAGCTGGATATTGCCGTCACATCTGAGGATTATGAACGCCTCGAGCTGGAAAAGATTCGTAAGTTGATGGAGAAGATCAAGAGTGCTGTGCCGGCTGCGACGGTGTCTCCAGGCCTTCAGGCTGTCAGGTTGGCCATGGAGGCGCAGCAGGCCAAGGTCGAAACGGCGAGCATCAAGGTTCTGGTCATAAAAATGATGTCCCGGTTGGCTCAGGGGGAACAGATCGTATGGAAGAGCCGCTTCCAATTTGCTAACCCGGGAAAGGATGTACCGCCTCCCGATGTTGCTGACTTACAAAAGAAGCTTGATGCCTTTCAGAGTTGGAATAAATATATCCGCTCGCGGTTGGAAGGAGTGGAGGTCAACATAAGAAACCAGCAGAACCGGTTAGCCGCTGCCGACCTGTTGGAGAAGGAGCGGGGGGGCGCACGGATACTCCTGGCTGCCTTCCGTGAACAGAAAAGTCTCATGTTGCGTGTTGACGACCGATTGTCTCAAACGGAGCAACTCCTCCAGCGCTTTATTGGCGAAATCTCGTCGCGCAGCGGAGAGAACAAAACTGTTACAGTCAGGTTGAAGAGCCGACTATCCGACACCTTCTCATACACCGGCAAGATATGGAATACCAACCTGTACGTTGCCGAAGAGACTGTGATCATCGACGGGCAGAAGGTCGTCAGGTCGCGGAGCGTCACTGTCGGCAAGGTAATCCAGGCTCTGCTGATCTTTTTTATCGGTATCTTTGCCGCCAAAAAAATGATGGTGCCGGTGCAACGACTCGCCGCACACAAATTCACGATGGACGAAAACGACGCCCAGGTTTTCGGTCGGGTGGTTTATTATCTGATTTTTATCTGCATCCTGATCTTCTCGCTGGTCACCGTCAATATACCGCTGGCGGTGTTCACGTTCTTAGGTGGAGCGCTGGCCATCGGGGTCGGTTTCGGCGCACAGACGCTGATCAACAACTTCATCAGTGGTCTGATCCTCATCTTTGACCGGAGCATCCGGCTTAATGACGTGGTTGAGGTCGATGGCCAGCGGGGTCGCGTAACGGCCATAAATCTCCGCAGTTCCCAGGTCAGGCGCTTCGATGGCATCGAAATACTGATTCCCAACAGCGTTTTTCTCCAGCAGAATGTGGTCAATCTGACGCTCTCGGATCCCTTTACCCGCTTTGAAATCACCGTCGGCGTTGCTTACGGTACGCCGACCCGCAGCGCCGAAGAGGTCATTTTCCGTGCCGTTGTAGCGCAGCCTGAAGTGCGCAGTGACCCGCTCCCCTGCGTGGTCTTCGAGGATTTTGCTGCCAGTTCCCTCAACTTCCGGGCGTTTTTCTGGGTAACTCTTGATCCGAGCATCAACAGCAACATAGTCCGGAGTGAAATCCGGCACCGGATCAGTGAATATTTTGCCGAGGCGGGAATCAGTATACCGTTCCCGCAGCGGGACCTGCACCTGAACACGTCGAGTCCGCTGGAAGTGACTATTAGGGAGAAGGGAACTGAACGAACAAATATCCCGTGAGGCCGTTATGATTATTAATTCACATCAATCTATCGCCCGTCTGCTCTGCCTGAGCCTGCTTCTGTTTATGCTCTGCTGCGGGACGGTGTCTGCCGCCGAACCGGTCAAGAAATCCGCCTCGCCTGCTCCCGTTGCTGATACTGCGGAAACAACCCAGTTGGTGGCAACCCCAGGCCCCCTGGTGGTACTGAATCGTACGGTAACGACATTCCGGTTCCCCTATTTCGGGATCGCTCCGGTAGATCGGGCAATTCGGGCCAAACAGGATGTACTGCGGGTGCTGGAGAAGGGGGGGGAGGGGAAGGTTACAATTCAGCCGACTGCCCTGGGGCGGGTAATCCTGCTCGATGGCGAGTATGTCTTCTCTCTTTATCCAAAGGACGTCGATCAACTGAGTGGTGAGACCATTGACCATGCGGCAGAAAATGCCGTGAAGGAACTGGGCATTGTTGCAGCAGAAACCAG
>CAIYZD010000688.1 GCA_903930585.1 uncultured Geobacteraceae bacterium
AATTTTGGCGATCAGGTTGATTGGATGGCTTTCGTAGATGGTGATGAGTTTTTATTTCCGGTGGAGAAGATGACATTGCAAGAGGTTCTTGCGGATTATGACGATCAGGAAATTTCTGCCCTGGCGGCATATTGGGTATGTTATGGGAGTGGAGGTCATATCAGGGAACCGGATGGTTTGCTTATTGATAACTATCAAGAAAGACCGGATATCAATTTCATCAGAAACCGTCATATAAAATCCATTGTCAAGGGTCGCCAAAAAATAATCGCCAATGCCAACTCACATTTATTCGTCACCCAATCGGGTACCTATGATGAGTTGATGCGTCCTGTTAACCATGGTTTTATGAAAGATCTGCTCCCCTCGCATCAAAAGTTTCGTATCAATCATTACATCTGCCAAAGCTATGAATATTACATGAGTATGAAGAGAGAGGCCGGTATGGCCGATGCCGGTGCGGCGACAAGGCGCTCTGACGACTGGTGGCCGCTTCATGACAAGAACGAGGTTCATGATGGCGATATCCTGAAATTCCGTGCTCAGGTCGTTGATAAAATGGCAGAGATGACGGATGTGCTCGAATATAATCCAAATTCTGATCAGGCGCGGGTTCACCTGGGAAGCGGTCTTGAGCAGCAAGGTCGTTATGATGACACTAAGGAGCAAAACTCTCTTTTAGTTGACAAACAGGGGGCTGTTTTGCCGTACGCCCGAAAGGAGCGGGTTTCCAAAGGCGCTGGTAACAGCAGTATGCCGCTGGTCAGCATTGTGATTCCCACTCATAATCGACCGGACTATTTTGAGCTGGCTTTGCAGTCGGCACTGGCACAGGATTACGAGAATATCGAAATCATTGTCAGCGATAACAGCAGCGATGATCTGACGCGCATGCGTATTGAACCGTACCTGGAGGAGTTCCCGTATATCTGCTACTCGCGTGTTCCCGGTTACCCTGTGCAGGATAATTTCAGGAACTGCTATGAGCTTGCGAGAGGCGATTTTATCAACTACTTGATGGACGACGATCTTTTTCTTCCTGCGAAGAT
Organism: uncultured Geobacteraceae bacterium; assembly: GCA_903930585.1. Classification (GTDB taxonomy): domain Bacteria; phylum Desulfobacterota; class Desulfuromonadia; order Geobacterales; family Pseudopelobacteraceae; genus JACRCG01. Next base: position 1,050 of record CAIYZD010000688.1, read on the forward strand.
CAGGAAAATGATGGCGTATATGATCCAGCCGAATGTCAGCCTGGTTACCTCGTTTCGCCAGCTCATTGATGTGGAAGGCAGGTTCATGAGCCAGATACCGGGTACCGAGCGCCTTTTTGATTCTGAAACTATGATCGGTGGGAAATCTTTGGGTGAAACGATTTTGACTCAAGGAATGAATATGGTAGGAGAGCCAACAACAGCCTTATTCAGAAAAGCGGATGTGGATGGTTGTTTCAGTGTATTTGCGGGCAAGGAATACATTGTGTTATCCGACGTTGCGACCTGGCTGTCGATCTTGTCACATAAAGATTGCGTATATTTACCGGAACCGCTGAGTTATTTTCGTATCCACGATGGCCAGGATCAACGGAGCGGTACCATGAAACTTAAAGTCTGCGTCGAATGGTTGCAGTTGTTCTGCGATGCGTATGAGCATAAAAATTTTTTTAATCGGACAGGGGTGCATGACTTGCTGACCTCAAAGTTGGTAACCGCACTATGGTTCCTGTCATCAGAACATGAGAAAATCAAGGCCGGTGCTTACGAACTGGAGAAAATTCATGCGGTAATCCGTCAGGCAACTTCAATATTGCTGGGGAACTAACATTGAAACCGGTTTGGCGGGATGTCTATCGCCGGAAAGACAAACAGATTCAAATGATGGGGGAGAGCCACCAATGCAACTTGATGAAGTAAATCCGTCTGGGAGGCGCAGAGCATCAGCTGCGGTCCCGCCTGCCGAAGCTCTTGCGGAAAAGGGTACATTGGGGTTGGTAGACCTTATTAATGAAGCGGAACAGCTTACCGCTGCAGGTCGATGGGAAGATGCATTTTCGTTGTATCATACGTGGCTTAAACACTCCGTGTCTCCGCTGAAGTATGTTGCCTACTTCAACTATGGGACATTGCTTGCAGCTGACGGGAAGCATCTACAAGCTGAGCAAATGTACCGCACAGCGCTGGAGAGTAATCGTGATTTTATTCAAGCACATCTGAACCTGGGTTTGACCCTTGAAAAGCAAGGTCGCCAGTGTGAAGCAATTGCTCAATGGAAACGTGCCCTGACGATTGAAAGCATACGAGCGCCCGAGAATAGAGAGCTCTGTATTTATGTCCTCAACAATATTGGAAGACTTTTGGCAAAGACGTATGATTTTGGTGATGCACTGTTTTTCTTTGAGCAAAGTCTGAATCTTGACTCCCGTCAG
>CAIYZD010000689.1 GCA_903930585.1 uncultured Geobacteraceae bacterium
GAGATCTCGCCAAGATTGGTTTGCATCATCTGTTCAATCGGAGTCTTGGCATCTGGCTTTTTGGCCAGAATGACCTGACGGATTACAGCGTCAACATCTGCATCGGATAGCTCAATACGAATGGTAAAGCGACCTTCCAGTTTTTTGAGGTTGGAAGTGCCGGTAACAGCGGTCTGGCCGGAACCGATAAAGAGCAACTTACCGCCGATATTTTTGCAGCACGCTTCCACAACTTCCTGAACATCAATGGAACGTTGGCTGTCCTCACCGATGTACTGCTGCACTTCATCAAGCACAATCAGGGTAAGTGGAAATTTGCCTTCACGAGTGAGTGCCTGGCGCATTGCCTTGAGCATATCGTCACTGGAGACATCCTGAACGTATGGATACAGGTTGTTCAAGGTCTCGACACAGGAAGAAGGAGTTGAAAAGAGCTTCGGTTTAGCGTTTACGAGCGCGTCATGCAGTCCTTCTGCAACGTAAAAGTTATCCAGCTCTTCATCCCAGTTGAAACCGTTCTGCTCTACATGGCTGCGAACCGTTTCATAGATACCCTCATGCTTGAGCCACATGATAAAACGGGCAACCGGGTAGGTTTCTGGAAGTCCAACTGATTTAAATACTACTGACAACAATGCCAGGCGTACGCTTTTATCACGGGAGCTTGAACCAAGAGTGCCGGATGCGGCGTGTAATCCACCATGGCGTTTTGCCTGAGTACTGAGTTCCTTGATCTGGTCTGTAATACTCTGCGGAAGCTTGGCAATGCCACGAGCAGTGGCACCATCCTCAAAGACTGTATCAATCCAGAGGGCACGTAGCATTTTGAGAAGATGGGATTTCCCTGATCCATAAAAACCACTGACCCACACAGCCGGTTGCTGGGCTGCTTCAATGTTCTTCAGGTAGGTTTCCAGGATGTGCGCCATCCCTTTCTCATACTGACCGTCACAGACAAAGGTCTCCAGCTCGTATCTGAGAACTGTCAGCGCCTCTTTGGTCTTTTCGTCATTGACGCTTGCCACTCCCTCATTGACTAACTTTCGGGTAGTCGGGTCTACCTGGTACAAATCACGATTTATCATCACAGTCCTTTTGTCAGAGATCTTTATCAGCGGTTATTGGTATCGCAAGGTAGTTCCATCCGTCGTATCCGTCCAACAGACGATAGTTATTGTTTTCGTAACTTCCGGGAAAAAAGACCAGCAGGCGGCCTTTTACCAACGGGGCCAACTTATCGACTACCTCTTTTACCTTGAGAAAACCGAACAGAGAACCAACACCTTTGAGGGCGACTACGGAATCATCACCAACCTGTTTGGCCTCCAGAAATGCTGTAAACTCTTCGGTAATATGGGTAAGGTAACGGGGAAGGAGCGGTGACAGGAGATGAGGCTTTTCGTAATAGCTTTTTGCGTAACGCTGAGGGGCCAGCCAGTTGGCAAATGAATCAGTCAGATCGAAAAGTGCCCAGGCATGCCCGGCTTGCCGGGTTGCCAGTTCAAACTCATCCACTTTTGCCCGTAGGCGCAGTTCCTCGTTCTCGTTATACACACAGAAAATGACCCGCTGAGCGGCGGCTGCATCATTCCGCCAGGGAACTGCTATATGCGATCCATACGATTGAACCAGTTGCTTAACTCTGCTCACGTACCCACTCCATTTCCTCTGCGGTAATCAGATTGGGGAACATTACTTCTATTACATTACCTAC
>CAIYZD010000690.1 GCA_903930585.1 uncultured Geobacteraceae bacterium
AACCACAATTTATAGGGAGGTGGAAATGCTGCCAAACGCTGATTTGAAAAGAATCAAACACATTCTGGAGTGCACAATGCCGCCAGACGTGCGAACCAATTTTAACGCATGGGCTGACGGCTGTACTGAACCGGATGAGTTTTGGTTCGGAGTGACCCGGTTCATCAGCAACAATGAAATCATAGATGCTGTGTACGATTACATAGATTTTGAAATTACGAGCATGGAATACTTTTGTGACGTAACCATCAATGCTGAAATCAATATTGAAATCTCAATCAGAGATGCCCAACCAGCAACTCAAACCGACTGCCCCTGCAACATCTGAATCCTGAAAACAACCACCAGGCATAAAATACTATAGCGAGTAAAAACCGGAATGAACACCGGAACACCAGAAAGGGGATATCATGCTGATTAATGCAGATATACGGACTATCCAGACGATTCTTGCAGATTCACTGCCACCTGCAGAGCGCAGGGAATTTTTGCAACAGGCTGCTGATGTTTCTCCAAGTGTTTTTTGGGATTTTGTACGTGGATATTTCAACGACACGGAAATCAAGGATGCAGTCGGTGCTTTCTGCACCAGTCAACTTGAAAACTTAGAGATGTTCACAGGCACACGAATTGATGCGCTAATAACGGTTGCTGGCAGAAGATATTTGTTTCACAACTTCTATGAGGAGGTGAGCTGATTCAGAATTATTTTGAGGTTGGAAGCTATGTATCGTTACTGGCGCTGTTTCTCTTTAAACTGCAAAGGAATGAATAATGGGAAAACGAACTAACGCTTGGTGGTGGCACCGCTGGATTTCAAAACCAACCGTAACAAAGGAAATTCAGGCAAGTGCAGATTATTCGAGGCTTAATGCCCTTATCGATAATAAAAATGCCAACGGAGACATGGATGCGCTTGCAGATGCAATACTGTGTATGCACGACTTTTGCGAAAGCATAGCTATGAGAAACTATCAGCGGCGACGGGAAATATTTATCATTTTTCTCTATATCGCCAGTGCCGTTTGTTCATTAGGTTATCTTGCTGTGCAACTGACCGGTACATTTTCAATCTTACAGGGAGTGGCCGCAGCTAGTGCCGTCGGTCTTTTCGTTGCGGCCAGTTGGACAACATACCGGACTCCTGCCGTTATCCAAGATATCGAAAGCACATCTTCCATCAGAAAAATAGGAACCTTTAACAGCTACTTCAGACAGTTGGGGCATGAAGTACAAATTCTCGACGAATGAAGATAGTTCAACTGCCCGAAATCAGATCCACTGATACGCTTCGCTGCAATCACCTCAAAAACCACAGATAGCTATTTTTGATATCACTCACTTGCAGCTGTAAACTGCAACTAACACTTCAGTAGAAAAGCATCCTTGCTTCCTCCTTTCCCTCCTTCCCGGCCACCTGGCGTCACGCCAATCTTCTTCGTCCTTACATAAAAATCGGTTCCCCCTGAAGGTTGCCCCCAATTTTTCTGACGTCCTTTAAGAACGCTTCGCTTTGTCATGCCACCCTGCGTCCGTCCAGTCAGTCAATCGGCGCTGCGGCTTTTAGTCAGTTTGGTTTTCGTCCGTGCAGGTCGTGCCAACCTTGAGTTTCGTGCCCCTCTCTTCGTTGAAGGGGCGACGGAAACTCATGGAACAGGCACGACACAAAAAATAGCACGGCCAAAAACGAATCACTCAGGTGGCTCAGAAAATCTAAGGAACAAGAGGG
>CAIYZD010000691.1 GCA_903930585.1 uncultured Geobacteraceae bacterium
CCCGGAGAAAAATAAAAATAAAAAATCCTTCCACTAACCTGCTGCTGCTGTTGGTGCTGTGCGGCGAGCAGCAGTGCTTGCTGCTGCTGTTGAGCGGCCACCAACGCGGCCGCCGGACTGGCGTGCTGATGGGCACCAGACGCGACGCCCGCCGACGCGCTGCCGCCCGCGGCAGCCTGTGAGGGTGGCAACGCCCGCAGCGTTGTAGCCCTGTGTCACGCCGTTCACGCCTTCGCGTGGATCGTTGATGAACACAACGGTTGGAGCCGAAGCGTAGCCCGCGCCTTGGTTGGTGACAGTAACCGAAGAAACTGCGCCGCTCGAAAGCGTGCAATAACCGGTTGCCTGAACGCCGCCCGCAGGAGGTGCTTGGAACTGAACGATTGGTGGGTAGGTGTAGTTCGTGCCGCCGTTGGTGACAGTAACGGTCGTGCTAACTGCACCGCCAACAACTGCCTTCCAGATCGAGTTACCAGCCGAAGCCGTAACCGTTGGAGCCGAGGTGTAGGACGAACCGGCGTTTGTAACCAATGCACCGACGAGAGCGCCGGTTTGGTTGGCAAGACGGTAGTTAACACCGTCCGAATAAATGTACTTGACGCCACCTTCGTGATCGCCATTACCAATATTGCGCCAAATACCTGTAATCGGGTCGTACTGCTGAACAACGGTATAAAGACCCGTGCTCACCATATACCAACCGGCAGGGGTGATTGTCTGAACTTGTCCAGACTGTAAAGTAACTACGTTGGTCGTAACGCCTTTAAGCGAAGGGGTTAAACCAGAACCAGAAAACAGACCCATCGGTCACTCCTTTAGATTACTGCGGGCGAAGTGCCCGGAACGTTAGGCCATGCGGCGCCGGTGATACCCTGAATTTGAGCACCAGAGGAAGGCTTCGCGCAGACGAGATCGGCTGCCGAAATCAGAACACCGATGTCCGAAATCTGACCAACTGGAATCTGGCTTTCAAAACCAGAGAACGTCATTGGAGCATATTCTGACATATAAAGACCGGTGTAACGCGAGTTCACCACGATGCAAGTGCCAAGTGGGCAGAATGGATCGGGGAAGATCGGCGTGTCGAGAACACGAATAGCGCGGAAGCCCGCATTAACCGCATCATCTTTTTCGTAGATCGACCGTGGCTTCGTCGTGAACATTTCGAGCGACATGAAGTCTGACATGAGCTCTGCCCAGTTGGCTGGGTTCATCACTGCATAGTCGGGAGCTTCACCGCCAGCACCTGCCTGAATACGGGTCAATAACTGAGCCATACCAACGCGGGTTGTTGCAGCAGCACCTGTGTTCGTAATCAGCTGACCTGACCAGAACGATCCCGGTGTACGCGAGATACCGCCGTATGATGGAACGTTCGTGCCATCATCATAAGCTTGCGTCAACGAGTCCCACACCTGAGTGTTGGCGTAGTTATTGGAGTAAAGCGCCTGAGCGTAGGCTTGCTTGATCACAACAGCCGCGTCCGACATTACTGCACGGAGCTTTGGGATAACCGTTTCCGACGACTGGATGATGGCTTCCATTCCGAAGAACCCAACTGGAACCATACCAAGCTTGAGCGAGAACTGTGCGTTCTGGATCGCTGCCTGATCGGTTGGCATTGGGAAGTCACCTGCGAACGAACCCCAGTTAAAGGATACGAACGAAGAACCTTGCACCGGAATGGTGATCTGGCTAACACCGCCTCGCGCAGCCTTGGCGTTCGACATGAACAGGCTGAGAAGAGGGTGCGACTGATAAATCTGTACGTAGACAGAAGGCAAGAAAGCACGCCGCGTGAGGGCGGCGAGCTGTGCGCCAAGCGCGCCTGAAGGGGTAATACCGCTTCCGGTCAGCGTGGCTACTGGTGAGGTAGGTAGAGCCATTGTTTAAGTCCTTTTATTACGCCGCGCGACCGAGCGTGTCCCGGACGTATTTATCCGGATCGGCTACAAATTCGGTAAGCTGTGAGTCCATGTAACCCATTGGATCACGATGAAGTTCAACCAAAGCATCGTTGCGGTTCTTGGACCCGAACAAATCGAGGTCTTGAGGTGCCCAAGTTGGACCGGCAACCTTTGCTGGAGGAGCCTTGCTGGCGACATACGCGGCAGCGGCTAATGCGTCCGAATAGTTACCCGTAGACTTCATGCGGTCGATCATCTGATTGAAGCCTTCTTCAGTCAGATTGTAATCGCGCCGAGCCTTTTCGAGCTGCTCTTCGAGTTTAACTTTAACGCGCTCGTCTTCATTGGCGCGTTTTTCTTCAAGACGTTCTTCGAGAATACGTTCGTATTTCTCTTCCATCGCCCGAAGCTTAACCAAATGCGGTTCGACGATTGGGGAAATCATATCCTCAGTCGTCTTAACATCGTTCCATTTAGCTTTAGCGGCTGCTTGGATTTTTTTGCCAACTTCACCGTCGTTCCAGAGTGCGTCAATCAACTCTTTGGAGCGATAAAGGGCAGTCTGTTCTGGGGTCATGCTCATGGCTTATTTCCGACCGTCTGGGGAAGTCGAACCATTTTTACCGGAACCCTTAGAAGCGTCACGATCAACGTGTTCAAGGCTCTTAATGTGGTTTGTGCCGTCAGATGGAAGGCCCGACTTGCGCGCGCCAATGCCCATAACTTCAAATTCGACGTACTGCATGACGCTACGATCTTCTTTAACGTCATTAACGTATGGGGTAGGAACTTTTCCCTGTGCCATAATTTACTCCTATGCGCCCATTGGCGGGGTTGGTGGTAGTGGTGCGCCCGCACCGGGTCCGCCGGGCGACGGTGCGCCGCCGGGAGGCATCATTCCAGCCATATTTGGCTGTGTCTTAGCGGCTCGCGCCATTTCCATCAGCTGCTGAATAGCGCCCATTTGGTCGCCGCCTTGAGCGCCGCCTTCTTTTTCCAAATGTTTACCGATATCGGCAACGGCTTTCAGAACTGATTGATGAAGTGCTGAACCCATCGGAAGTTGGGGAAGTGCTTTTTGAAGCGCCTCAAGACCCACTTTTAGGGAAGACATACCTTGATGGGCTGAACCAGCCATAGGGCCGGGCATAGTTGCTGGACCCGCGCCACCCATGGGAGGCATCGCACCGGGAAGTCCGGGAGCGCCGGGGGCAGGGCCACCGGGCATTGGCATGGGCGGTAAAGCCATAATTTACACTCTCTAAACCAAAAGGTTATTTACGAGTAGAACGCTTTTTAGAACGGCAAGAAGAACCATATGCCATGATAGTCTCCTAGAAAAAAAGTAAAGAACGGCGGTCTTTCAACCGCCGCTCTTAAATCCGTATTACTTACGGCCCTTACGAGCCATTTTACGGCCACGCTTTTCGGCGTTTTCAGAAACGTCAAACATAGTTAAACTCCTATTGCTGGGGACGTTGAGAGAGCTTACCATCTCAACACGTAAAGATTACGTTGGATATAAAAGACTTGTCAATATATAATTGAGAAAAGTTGTGCTTTATCAAAACGATAGGATGGGATGACATGCACATACCTTCACGCGATCTCGAATCATTCGCCCGAAATTTGGCGAATATTTGCATGTCGTCCCGGCAAGCTAGACAAAATCGTGGAGCATTTTTCGATGCTTACGCGACTTCAGGTTCAGCCGATAACGCGGCACCTGCAATGTTTAATAAGACGTATTCGTCGCTTGACGATCTCGAATCACTTCTCTTCTCTCCGGTCGCTTTAAGGTTTGCGATCACCGATCCGGACTTACCTAATATTGTCAACGAATCAAAAAACCGTGTGGCTGCGGCACGCATCAGAAAAATTTGCCGTCAAACTGATTCGGACAATTTGATTTCGCAAGCAGTTGGTATTGCGCTTCGCAAAGGTCTCGGCATTACAAAATCAAATGTCGTCAACAAAGAGTTTTCTTGCCGTTTGGTTCAACCGGAAAACTTTGGTGTGCTGCACGAAAACCACACCAAGCTTGATGCAGATATGGAAGCGTTTACGCACCGTATGCTGATCACGCCAGCCCAATTCCGCAATTTGATTAAAGGTCGTCCGGACGAAAACGAATTAAAAGAAAAAGCCAAGTCACACATGCAAGGTCTAACGGGTGGTATGCGTGACGCATCAGCATCCGCCATGAACATTGTGACCGGCGGCCTTTACCCATTTCAAGCAGCGGGCAGTGGTTTACCCAACCAAAGCCGCGGCCTTGTAGACTGGATGTCGCAACCAAAACCGGACATTGATCCAGCTGTCCAATCTTCAATGTTGGAAATGGACGAAGTGTGGGTTTGGGATGACAAGCGTGGTGACGAAACAATTTCCGCGTCCAGGAAACAGCGCCATCAGGATTGCGTTGATCGCCGGGATCGAGCCATCCG
>CAIYZD010000692.1 GCA_903930585.1 uncultured Geobacteraceae bacterium
CGCCCTTGCCGGTGGATTGCCACCGGCTACAGGGATTACAAAGCCCGTGTATCCGAAAACCGATGGGTATTCCTGGCTCAAGGCACCGCGATACAATGGGCAGCCTTTTGAGGCCGGTCCCCTGGCTCGCATGTGGATCAACGGCGATTATACCACGGGCATCTCGATCATGGACCGTCATCGCGCACGGGCGTTGGAGACGCAAAAGATCGCCTTGGCCATGCAGGAGTGGCTCAAGCAAATTGTGGTTGGCGGGGCTGTGTATTCTGATTACACGACGCCGGCCAACGCCAAAGGAGTGGGCCTCACGGAGGCCCCTCGAGGCGCCCTGGGGCATTGGGTCAGCATCAGCAAAGGAAAAATCGCCAATTACCAAGTGATCACCCCCACATGCTGGAATGGATCCCCGCGCGACAAGTCGCACCAGTTGGGTCCCATCGAAGAAGCCCTCATTGGCATGAACGTTTCCAATGCGGATCAACCCATCGAAGTACTCCGATTGATCCATTCGTACGATCCCTGTTTATCGTGCGCCGTGCATGTTATCAAGCCGTCCGCCGTTAGCCGCGTGAAAGTGATCGATATGGCTGGAATCCTGGCATAGCTCGAATCAGATGTGAGCCTGGGAACCACTCTCATTTCTGAGGGGGTTCCTTTTCTTTACTGCCACTGATGATGTCAGTAGTAGTGTTCCCCCGTCCGGATGACAGAACAATGCCACATGAAAAAGGCCCGATTACTCATCGCCGGAATTGGCAATGAATTGCTCATGGACGATGGCATCGGAGTGCTCGCGGCGCGCCAGCTCGCGGCCGCACCGCCTGCGGAAACGACGGTCGTTGAAATCGGGACCGATTTCTTGAGTGCGGTGTCGTATATGGAGTCGCATGAAATCGTGCTGGCGATCGACGCCATGGACGCCCAGGGACCGCCGGGCACACTTTATGAGGGCACTCTGGATGAAATCGATCCCATCCAAGGCAACGTATCCCTGCATGAGCTCGGGTTGAAAGCCATGCTGAACTTCATTGAGCCGCCCAAACGGCCCCGCATCTATGTCCTTGGCATCCAGCCCGGGCAGATCGCCTATGGAATGGAACTTAGCTCTCTTTTGCAGGAAAAACTGCCGTTCGTCGTGTCCGCCGCGAGGGTAATAGCAGATCGGCTCTTGCAGCGGATATGATTACGGAATGAATGCGGCAAAAACTCTAAGACGCCGTTAATTGCTTATCGATGTTTCTCGTTTCACTTTTAAATACATCTCGTCGCCTAAAATCTGCCTCAGCAACCGGGACGCAGACTCCTTTTGGGCTTTGATCATTTCATCTCGCGCATCGGAGTCCAAGTTCGGATTGTCCCGGATGTCTTGAATGGTCGATTCGGTTCTGCGGCACGCTTCATAAGTTTGTTGAATCTGCTCGGCAGACAGTGTGTTCTTCGAGCCAAACCTTTCCAATTCCTGGTAGCGAAAATCCTGCGATCGTTCGTAATCCGCAAAACGAGCGGTGCCCAGCAACTCTCTCAAAGTTGATTCGGTTATGAGATTCTGTTCCGAGAGCGCAACGACTTCATCCGCCGGCAAGGAATCCGGCGCGTTTTCGATGGCTCTATAAAAACGTTCCTGGGATTGCCTGCGGGCTTCATAAATCCGTTGGAATTCAGTTTCGGTGAGACGAAATCCCGACATTTTATCCCGAACATCCTGGGCAAGGCTGGAGAAACGCCATTCGACCTGTTCCAATTGAGCCGGATCGATCCAAGCAAGCAAATCGCGCCGCTCCTGTTCCATTACATTTTTTGTTTGTAGGGCGGCATCCCGAGTCAAATGGGGCTGAGTTCGGATGCTTTCGAGCAACGACGCATATTTTTCCAGGACTTGCGCGACAGGGCTGGCTTTGGCGTATGGGAGAAAAGTGGCGAGCAGATATTCCTTGTCGGGTCTTATGGAGCCGATGTCCACGTATTTTTGAACTTCTTTAAGCAAATCGACGCCAAGCAAGTCCCGCACTGTGGTTTCGAGACTATTCTTTAGATTCATGGCCGCTGCCATCAGGTGCTCGGAGTTAATGGGGCCATGTCCATACTCGGGATCCCAATAATCGGTTTTGATGGACACAAAACGTTTTTTCCATTCGACACTGAAAAGCTGGCAAACATCGGAAATAATGATGTCTCGAATGGTTTGTTCGGGGCATCCTATGCGGCGCAGGTTGGCGATAAAGACCGGATAATTGGCTGACTCAAGCTCCGACCAGTGAAATGAAATAGACTTCTCGGCGGGAAGGGCTGCCGGAATACCAGCATCCGCTTTTGTGGGCGTTGCCCTGGCGGCTTCGGCTGGATTGCTTTCCAATCGCATCAAGTGCCAGGCAAATACGCCTGCCACAATCCAACCGGCAAGTCCAAGAGCAAAAAACAGTTTTGTCACAACCTTGAAGCTATTCCAATTGGCGTTTGACATGTCAAACGCACGACGGCTTGCAAGTATGCTCCATATTCAAAGGCAAAACAACCGC
>CAIYZD010000693.1 GCA_903930585.1 uncultured Geobacteraceae bacterium
ACATTCTTCATGACTCGCCTCCTTGGTTTTGGCTCTGCGCCGTTGGATTTATTCCGACAGCGTAACCCACGTTAGCAAGGAGCGAGTCTTTTTTTATTCTACTGGCAGACATTATGTCTACCCCTATAATTCATCTGGCCAAGATAGGACAACTTGACCTGTTGCAGCGATTTTTCGGGACAATTATTGTGCCACAAATGGTCTGGAAAGAATGTACATCACATGGCGAAAGGCGTCCTGAGATAGAGAATATTCTTGCAGCTGACTGGATCAAGGTGGTCAAGATCAATGATCGCATTGTTACACTGCTTCGTCACGATCTTGATCATGGAGAAGCTGAAGCAATTGCTTTGGCTATGGAGCGTAAGGCATCACTGCTCTTGCTGGATGATTCCGACGCTCGTGAAAAAGCCAGACTGTACCATCTACCTATTACCGGAACAGTCGGGCTTCTTCTGCGGGCATATCGTGAGGGTTTGGTGGCTTCACTTGGTGAGACACTTGATCAACTGGAATCAAGTGGTTTCAGGCTTCATACAAAACTCAAGGAAAAACTTCTGAAAGAGGCTGGGGAGATTTGATTAACGCGATTGGCGAATATATAACCACTAATCACAGGTGCCTGTCCCTCTCATAGACTCTGATTGCCAAGGGGATGACTGTTGAAGAGGCGGCGGAGGCTGCCGGAGTTGATGTTGAAGCGTTTCGGAATTGATTGGCGACCCGGTAAAATGTGGGTCTTGTCAAGATTGTCTACCTGATACAGATATTTTGTGTTTTTTATGGATGGATCACATATGGCAGCAGTTATTTTAAAGCAGAAACAGTACGATGAATTGATCGCACCTGAAACCATTGATGCTGTTGCAAAAGTTATTATTGAAAACTTCCATCCTGAGCGGATAATACTCTTTGGGTCCTACGCTACAGGCACCCCTACACCAGATAGTGATCTGGATTTATTGGTGGTGATGGATACGGAGCAACCAAGAAATAAGCGTTCTTTGCCGATACGATTGATGTTCAACCCTGTACCGTGTGCAATGGATATTCTTGTCTACACACCTGCTGAAGTTGAAAAATGGAATGGTGCGACCAATCATATTGTGACTGAAGCGTTTCTGGACGGGAGGGTGATATATGACCAGAGACAATGACCTTGCATTAGAGTTTTTACGCAAGGCTGAGCATGATCTTGGTTCTGCCCGACTGTTGTTAACGGGGGAAAACCTTTTTGACTCTGTTTGTTTTCATTGCCAGCAACTGGCTGAAAAATCGATCAAAGCAGCGCTTACACGCAGATCAATCCGTTTTAAGAAAGTTCATGATCTTGATGTGTTACTGTCACTTCTTGATGATCCGGATTTCAACCCCATCAGGAGCTACGCCTTGATATTGAATTCATATGCGGTTGATGCTCGTATCCAGGTGACTATGTTGAGCCTGGTCAAGAGGAAGCAGAAGAAGCACTACGAATGGCTACTGAAATATATGGACTTGCAATAACGAAGTTCGATTCTGGTATATAAATAAGGAAACGTAAGTATATCGTGTGTCTGTGCCGGTACAAGTGTGTTGGCGATCCGGTAAAGTGTGGGTTATGTCAAGAGTGTAGGCCCTGGTTACTGCTTTCACGAATGTTCACGGATAACGGCAATAACCAGGAATCAATGGGTTTACCAATAAGCTTTCAGTTTTTGATTTCATCCGTGTACATCGGTGAAAATCCGTGGCTAAAAAATGATTGAAGGCTTATTTGGGCCACTGATTACACTGATGTTCACGGATAAGGGCAAAAACGAAAGTCAGTGGCTACTTGTAAGAAGGGTTAGCGCATGAAATTTCTTGATGTAAAAACAGACTTTGCCTTCAAAAAAGTATTCGGCAGTGAAGGCTCCAAAGACATCCTTCTGAGCTTTCTTAACTCTCTGGTGCTTTTTTCGGAAGGTGAGGTCATAGAAGATCTTATCATTGTAGATCCCTACCAGATACCGCTGATTAAAGGGATGAAAGACACCTACGTTGATGTCAAGGCGAAGCTTTCCAGCGGAACAACCGTAATCATTGAAATGCAGATATTAAATGTTCAGGGTATGGAGCAGCGCATACTCTACAACGCCGCCAAAGCCTACTCCACCCAGTTGGTTCAGGGGGAACGTTATCATCTGCTTAACCCTGTCATAGCTCTTACCATTACCGACTTTATTATGTTTCCGGAAATGACAGAGTTTAAAAGTACCTTTCGTCTTACCGAGAAAAAC
>CAIYZD010000694.1 GCA_903930585.1 uncultured Geobacteraceae bacterium
CTATCCAATGTTATGTCAATGATATGGGGACATCACCCTCTTTTTTGCTTTTGGTTAAATCATTAAAGGGCGACAATAGCAAAGGAATATGGAGGAAATATGGATTATGTATGGATCGGTTACATTTATTGGGCAGTTAGTGTTGCTGAATAATTGGCACCTGGTCAGCATCAATCCGGAGCTGAGGTTGAGTGCACTTAGATTATTAAGTGAATTTACTCATAGAATCTCTGATTCATTTCTGATAATACTTACAGGCGCCTCAACCGCTGCAAAACGGCACTTTTTAAACCCCGCACAAAAGAGGAATCCATGGCAATAAAGAAATCAGAGCTCTATTCATCCCTCTGGCAGTCCTGCGACGAGCTGCGGGGTGGGATGGACGCCTCGCAGTATAAAGACTACGTACTGGTGCTGTTGTTCGTCAAATATGTCAGCGACAAATACGCTGGTGTACCATATGCACCAATTACTATCCCCGAAGGTGCCAGTTTCAAAGACATGGCAGCGCTCAAGGGTAAACCCGGCATTGGTGACCTGATCAATAAGAAGATCATCGGCCCACTGGCTAATGCTAACAGGCTGTCGGATATGCCGGATTTCAATGATGCGAGTAAGCTTGGCAGTGGTCCGGAGATTGTGGAACGCCTTACTAACCTGATTGCCATCTTTGAAAACAAGGCCCTCGACTTTAGTAAGAACCGCGCCGAGGGTGATGATATCCTTGGTGATGCTTATGAATACCTGATGCGCCACTTTGCTACCGAGAGTGGCAAGAGCAAGGGGCAATTCTACACGCCCGCCGAAGTTAGCCGAATCATGGCGCAAATCATCGGCATTCGAGATGTGCAGACAACGAACGATACGACTGTCTATGACCCAACGTGCGGTTCGGGATCTCTGTTGCTAAAAGTGGGCGATGAAGCCAGTGCCAAAGTCACTCTCTACGGGCAAGAGAAGGATGCTGCGACATCCGGCCTTGCTCGAATGAATATGATCTTGCACAACAACCCAACTGCGGAAATCAAGCAAGGGAATACGTTGGCCAACCCCTTGTTTACCACCGCTGATGGTCAGCTCAAAACTTTCGACTACGTTGTTGCTAATCCCCCCTTCAGCGATAAGCGTTGGAGTACCGGCATTGACGCACTCAACGACCCGCACGAACGCTTCAAACACTTCGGTACGCCGCCAGGCAAGCAAGGCGATTATGCCTATCTGCTGCATATCGTCCGCTCACTGAAGAGTACCGGGAAAGGCGCCTGCATTCTGCCGCATGGCGTATTGTTTCGCGGCAATGCCGAGGCAGACATCCGCAAGAACCTCATCCGCAAGGGGTATATCAAGGGAATCATCGGCCTGCCGGCCAACTTATTCTATGGTACCGGGATTCCCGCCTGTATCATCGTAATCGACAAGGAAAACGCCCACACCCGCAAGGGGATCTTTATGGTGGACGCCAGCAGCGGCTATCTGAAGGACGGTAACAAAAACCGCCTACGCGACTGTGACCTTCACCAGATCGTCGATGTTTTCAATAAACGCCTGGAGATTCCCAAATACTCCCGCATGGTGGGCGTTGAAGAGATTGAGAGGAACGACTTCAACCTTAACATCCCGCGCTATATAGATAGTCAGCAGTCCGAGGATATTCAGGATATTGAAGGCCACCTGAGGGGCGGTATTCCCAGTACTGATGTTGATGCCTTGCAGCCGTATTGGGACGTCTGCCCACAACTGCGGAAGACTCTTTTCAAAGACAGCCGCCCCGGCTACCTTGATCTGGCTGTAGCCAAGCAGGCCATCAAGCCGACCATCTATGAGCACCCCGAGTTCGTCGCCTTCATCAACAGCATGAATGCCCTGTTTGGCGATTGGCAGCAGCGCAGCACCGAAACACTCAAAAGCCTGCAAGCAGGTTGCCATCCTAAGACCGTCATTGCCTTGCTTGCGGAAGAGTTGCTCACGCATTACACTGACAAGCCGCTGATTGATAAGTACGACGTTTATCAGCACTTGATGGATTACTGGTCTGCAACCATGCAGGACGATTGCTACCTCATTGCAGCGGATGGCTGGAAGGCCGAGACCTACCGGGTTATTGAGAAGGACAAAAAGGGTAAGGAGAAGGATAAAGGGTGGACATGTGACTTGGTGCCCAAGCTACTGATCGTTAATAGATACTTCGCCGCAGAGCAAACAGCCATCCGTGAGCAGGAGGCAACGTTGGAGAGTGTGGCCACCCAGATGACCGAGATGGAAGAGGAACATGGCGGCGTGGAAGGGGCATTTTCGGAACTGGACAAGGTGAACAAGGCCAACGTCACCGCTCGGCTGAAAGAGATCAAAGGCGATAAGGATGCCAAGGAAGAGGCCGATGCCCTTAACGCCTGGCTGAAGCTAAGTACGCAGGAAGCGGACCTCAAAAAAGCGCTGAAAGAAGCAGAGGCCACATTGGACGCTCTCGCATATACGAAATATCCTAAGCTCACCGAAGAAGAGGTCAAGACGCTTGTGGTGGAGGATAAGTGGCTAACTACTATTTCCGCTGCCATTCACGGTGAAATGGATCGTATCAGCCAGGCGCTAACCCATCGGGTGAAGGAATTGGCCGAACGGTATGAGACGCCGCTTCCGCAAGCCTCAAGTCAGGTTGCTGAGCTGGAGCAGGCTGTGAACCGTCATCTGGAAAGGATGGGGTTCTCATGGAACTGAGAACGGGTTACAAGCAGACTGAAGTTGGTGTGATACCGGAGGATTGGGAGGTTAGTCCAATAGGTGACTTACAGCCTTTTGTCACCAGTGGCTCACGTGGTTGGGCAGCATTCTATTCCGATCAAGGTGCGCCTTTCATTCGAATTACCAACCTCATTCGTAACTCAATATATTTGGATCTGGTCGATCTAAGGTTTGTAAACCTTCCCACAAACAGCAGCGAGGGGGAACGTACACAGCTTCAAGACGGGGATGTTCTTATTTCGATAACGGCTGATATTGGAATAATTGGTTATGTCTCTGCGAATGTTCCAAGACCAGCCTACATAAATCAGCACATTGCGTTAGTGCGATTTGACTCCTCAAAATCCAGCCCAAAATTCGTCAGTTATTTTTTGGCATCCGAAAAACCGCAAAAGCTCTTTCGGGCCTTGACAGACGCTGGTGCCAAAGCCGGTATGAATTTGACGACAGTTAAGCAGGTACGACTCGCCCTCCCTCCCACCAAAGCCGAACAAGAAGCCATCGCCAAGGTGTTGAGCGACACCGATGACCTCATTGAATCGCTGGAGCAACTCATCTCCAAAAAACGCCACATCAAACAAGGGGCCATGCAGGAATTGCTCACCGGCAAAAGACGCCTGCCGGGGTTCAGCGGGGAGTGGGAGGTGAGGCGATTGGGAAAAATTGGCTCAACATTTGGCGGTCTCACAGGCAAAACAAAATCAGACTTCGGCGAGGGATCGGCTCAATACATCACATTCATGAACATTATGGCAAACGTTGTCATTGACTGCGGCAGATTCGAGAAAGTGAAAATTTCACCAACTGAGACGCAAAATCGAGTCATAAAGGGCGATCTGTTCTTTAATGGCTCATCAGAAACACCAGAAGAAGTTGGTTTGTGCGCATATCTTTCCGAAGAGGTTTATGACGTGTTTTTGAATAGTTTTTGTTTTGGATTCCGGTTTCGTAATGGTGCAGAAGCCGATGGCCTTTATTTGGCTTACTATTTCAGGAGCAGCGAGGGCCGCGAACTGTTAAAGTCTTTAGCGCAGGGAGCCACTCGTTACAACTTGTCAAAGACGGCTCTCTTGAAGGTTGCGTTTCCTTTGCCGTGCGCACTTGAACAAACCGCCATCGCCACCGTCCTCTCCGACATGGATGCCGAAATCTCAACCCTCGAAACCAAGCTCGCAAAAACCCGCCAGCTCAAGCAAGGCATGATGCACAACCTGCTTACCGGAAGGATTCGACTGATATGATGATCAACAATATCCCTTTATAAATAGTTATTCGACTTTATATGAATAATACAGTATAAGTCTGTATAACTTTATATAAGTAGGTAAC
>CAIYZD010000695.1 GCA_903930585.1 uncultured Geobacteraceae bacterium
CCCCAGGGGAGTAAAGGCGATGTCCTTATTGGTATTGTGGAGGATGTTGTTGTTGGTAGCGTTCAAAGATCCCTCTGTGAATGAAACGGAGCCAAGGTTGTTGTTCCGTAGGAAATTGAGCAGCTCGACAAAATAGGATGATGCGCTGTACACAGTCTGGCACTCCTTGCACTCGCAGTAATCCATATCCGCAAAAAGACTATCGAGGTTGAGTTGAATATCGTTCGCCTCAGCAAGCTGTTTGGCGTCAGAGGAACGCTCTTCTCTGGTTTTCGTCCCGTCAATTGCTGCCAACCCGCTTCCGCGGACAGCCTCCCGCATGGTCATCAGGGCATGTTCATTGCGGATGCGGGTGTTGATGGCGCTGGTATATACTTGTTGCGCGGTCTCCTTGCCCATCGCACCGCCGTAAGTATTCAGGAATGTCGATTCCGTTTTTTCTCCAACATGGAAAGCCGAAGTCAGGTTTGCCTTCATCAATACAGGCGGCACATGCGGGGCATCCGGCGGCGTTATAGCCATTGTTCTCCAGAGCGCTTTCGCCTGAACAACAACCTCGGCGCGCAGTTCCTCCGGTATGTCCTTCAATGCATCCACTGTCAGGACTTTATGAATCGGCAAGAGCCGAATGTCGGTCTCCGCCGGAATGCTTTGCAGAAAATTGCCAAGACCGGCCCTTATTTTTTCATCAGCAACCGGTATTTCGCCTTCATGGGTCATACGTTGCAAGACAGTCAAGGGCTCACGGACAAATGATTGCTTGTTGATCGCTACTGCCTGGGCCTTTGCCTCTTGATATTCTGCGCTTTCAGGCGTTGCATCGGGCGCGATTAGCCTGGTCAGGTTGTCCACGTTAAGATTAGCAATATCAAGCATTGTCCCCACACCTTTGAGGATCGCGGCCGTCACTGACGGTTTGTCGCCAACGGCTGTGGCTACCGAATCGGCGATATGGAGTCTCTGCATTAACTCCGGCGGAAGTTTGTCCTTCAGCACGGCCGAGGCAGCAGCCCAATCGCCCTTGGCTGCCAGAAGTTCGTTCTCCACGATCTTCTGCTGATCTGTTTCAGATACGACTGCATTCAGGGTTTTGATCCTTGCTTCAAGCTTAAGGGCATATTTATCCAGCCTGGGAAATTCCGGCTGCACCGCAGCAATTACGAAGTCCCTGGTCTCCATCGGCCTGGCATTAAATATAACATCAGATGTTTGCAGTAACTTGCCGTCCTGATATAAACAGATGACCAGATCGGCAGCGGATTTGCCGTCCAGTTTATCGGAGGAATAAACTATAGAGTAGTTGCCCTGCGCATCGGTGGACACCTGGCCAAGGAGTGTGTCGTCTTCGCCTACGTTACGGTCGTAGGCTTTTAGGATCAGGTTGCCTGCAGGCAGACCATCCGAAGTTGTCACACGTCCAAGGACTATAAGGTTTAAACTTGGAACGGCAGCAAGAGTCCAGTTGATACACGACTCCCGGGATGCATTTATTATGGTTTTCGATTGGCCAAGCCGGCGCCCCAAGGTATCGGAAACACGGATGAAAAGCTCAGGGCCTCCGCGTTCCGAGTCCGTTTTTTTAAATTGCGATTCCGTGAAAATAATTCGATAGAATCCTTCTTGATCGGTAACTGCCGCACCGAGCCTCTCCTCCCTGGATACATCGCGGTC
>CAIYZD010000696.1 GCA_903930585.1 uncultured Geobacteraceae bacterium
CTTGCTATGGCCGCACCTTTAATCGGGATCATGCCAGCGACCAAGAAACTCAACCAGACGGACGCCGAAGCAAAAGCCAGTGAACTCGCTGCCGGTCACTTTCAGCAGCGGTCACGCACACAGGAAGAGGCCGACAAGTCACAGATGAAAAGCCAGATTGGCCGATCTATGCGACTGCACCCCGGAGAAATCCCCCCGGAGGCGACGCAGGCTATGGAAGATGGTACGTTAACACGGCGCTCGTTGCTGTCGAGTTTCAAACAGTCAAGACAGACCCCGATAGTTAATCAGGTCAACCAGCTCACTATGCCAGAAGCCCTGCAAGTATGGAGCAAGGCCGACGACGATGAAAAAGAGAAGTTACGACCGGTTATGCAGCTCAAGATAAGGCGGTCATTCGGCACAATGCCGCGTGCGGATTTTGAAGCTCTGCGTCCCAAGCTGGAAGAATCAGGGCTTATTCCCCGAATGTGACATCCAAGATGGGTTGCAAGTTAACGCAACTTTGTATATAATGCCTAAAAAATTGCCACGTTCGGAGAATACAGCCATGCCAGAAGATTCTATAGCCGTACCCATGAAAGAACGCCGCCGCAGTTTGCTCACCGAATCCGATTTAGTGGCTATTTCTAACGCATTTAAAGAGCACTCCAAGTGCAATATGGGTTGGCTACAGGAAGAGGTGTCAGAACTGAGGAAACACGGGTTGTCACCTGAAGAGGCTGGCGTACTTAAAAAGTTCGTCTCAATAGCCAACAGGGCTGCAACGGTAATCGGCACGGTAATTCTGGCAGCAATTGGCACGGCCCTTATCGCGTTATTTACAAAAGGTTGGTGGGTCTCACTCGCCAATGGTATTCACAAATCAGGAGGAAATTAAGCATGAGGTTTATTATCACATTTGTTTTGGGCTTTTTATTCACCGCATCGGCGCTTGCGGCAGATTGCGAAAAAGCCCTGTTCGGTTGGACGGCCAGAGGTGGGCATCATATATCAGGAGTATTCGGCAATGAAGGTGGATTCCAAAACCTCAAGTCAGACCGTGGAAACTTTAGCGCAGAGACGGGAAAGAATTGCGGCGGAACGAACTATGGGTTGTCTTGCCGAAGTTATCCTGCAATTAATGTCCGCTTGCTCACAAAAGAAAAAGCCGCAGAGATTTATCATTCTGACCAATGGGCGGCAGTAAAAGGTGACAATATTAAAAGCCAGTACATTGCGTACAAACTGTTCGACCTCGGCATCAACATGGGAACCGGCAGTGCGATCATACTGATGGAACAAACCATAAACGAACTGAATGACTCCCAGAAGGACTTTCCCCTTATCGGACATATCACTCAAGCTCATGTGGATTGGATTAACTCCTACACGCCAGACAGGACGCAGAGACACCTATTCATCGCCACATTGAAGCTAAAAGCTATGCACCGGTATCTCTCTATCGTCCAGAAGAATCCAAAGATGAAAAACTTTCTCGTAACGTGGGGAGTACGTGACTTAGATGATGAATAATTTTGTTTTCCCGGTCGCCGGTCAGCGCAACCGAATGTATGTTCTCACAGGGGTCTTGGCTATTGCCGGACTCCTGTTCGTTTATAATCTCTTCTTCCATCATGCCCCTACTACCGGGATCTACTCTACCCCACCACCGGCCAAAGGTATGCCATTAAAGCCGAGCATAACGGTAGCTGTCAAAGCAATTCAGGTTTATGATAAAAAACACGCCGTCAAGGCGATGCATTTGCCCCCAGAGGTTGCAGACGACCCCACTAAGGAGATAGTCGCCACCGGCCTGCTAAAACCTTCTGAGGGAGGCTATACGGTCGCAGCCGTCAC
>CAIYZD010000697.1 GCA_903930585.1 uncultured Geobacteraceae bacterium
TACCCGATAGATACAAGTCGCGATATTCTTCGACCGTCATCTCACGCTCTTGGTATGGACGTCCAAATTCGTCAAGACGATCACGTATGATTATCTCGGTCAATCCAGGAAGTATGGCTCTCTTACTTCGAGACATCGTTCTACCCCGCAGTGATGTGAATAAATGCTTAATTTCAGGCATCAAAAGTTGAGCGGCTTTTATAGCACAAGACAGATTTAAAGTCGTGAGCGATTTTTTAATTTCACGTTTCCCCAAAGCATCTCGGAGATCTTTCGGAACCATAACGCGTAGGTAATATCCGAACGGGGTATAGAGCAGATTATTCGCCATAACCCCTCCCGTTTTTTTGTACCAGGATTTGTACCATTTTTGTACCAGAAGCGTTCTCCAACACATGAAATGACGTGCTACCATGTGCTCGAAAATGTGCATATTTTTTGTGCATGCAGCTTAAAATAGTGGCTGTACTGCCTATGAGTGTTGTCAATAATCGTAACAATGTTAAGGTGTTTGATGATTGGCGGGAATCTTGCTTATTTAACGGGTTGCCCAACGATGGGCCGTATTTCACAGATACCAACGGGGGTATATGTATGGATTCCATGTCAACGGTGACAGGTCTCAAGAGTAGTAGCGACGTTCTTTTTCTCATGTTGGGTGCAGCAATGGTATTCGCGATGCATGCCGGTTTTGCGTTTCTTGAAGTCGGCACCGTACGCAAAAAAAACCAGGTAAATGCCCTGGTAAAAATTCTCACCGACTGGGCGATTTCAACCGTTGTCTACTTTGTCATCGGCTTTCCTATATCCTATGGCATTTCGTTTTTAAAACCAGCCGAAGAATTGCTCGGAAAAACTCAAGGGTATGATCTCGTCCATTACTTCTTCCTGCTTTGTTTCGCAGCCTGCATTCCCGCTATAATCTCAGGTGGCATTGCCGAACGAGCCAAATTCTGGCCGCAGGTAATTGCTGGAGCCATTTTTGCGGGACTCTCTTATCCACTTTTCGAGTCACTGATCTGGGGACAAAATTCTGCCGGTATGCAAGCGTTGTTCAAGTCCTTCGGCGGAGCAGAGTTCCACGACTATGCAGGTTCGGTGGTCGTTCACTCCATCGGCGGCTGGATCGCTCTTCCGGCAGTCCTGATCCTCGGACCACGAATGGGCCGCTATGCACGTGGCAAATCCCATCCCTTCCCGTCCAGCAACATTCCTTTTCTTGCTCTCGGTTCATGGATTCTGGCAGTCGGCTGGTTTGGCTTTAACGTTATGAGCGCAGGGAATCTGGAAAAGATTTCAGGTTTAGTGGCGGTTAACTCGCTGATGGCAATGGTGGGCGGCATTCTGGTCGCGCTTGTCCTCGGAAAGAACGACCCCGGCTTTATTCATAACGGCGCGCTGGCCGGATTGATTGCGGTCTGCGCTGGCAGTGACCTTATGCATCCGCTTGGAGCCCTTGTGGTCGGCGGAATCGCTTCTGCAATATTTGTGTATGGGTTCCACATTGAGCAGGAAAAGCTCAAGATAGACGATGTACTGGGAGTATGGCCTCTACACGGAGTTATCGGCACCTGGGGCGGCATCGCAGCAGGTATCTTCGGCCAGAAGGCTCTCGGCGGGTTGGGTGGCGTAACCTTTATTTCACAACTCGGCGGCAGCCTTCTTGCTGTTGTCTTTGCCCTTGCCAGCAGCGCCATCGTTTACGGCGCTCTGAGTAAAACGGTCGGTATCCGCCTCAGTGAGGAGGATGAATATCACGGCGCAGATCTCGCGGTACATAGCATTGGAGCATATCCGGAAGACAGTATTCGCTGACGGAGAGGAGACCTTTAAAGCCGGCTGAATCCCTTGGAAACCGCGTGCCATAACGGCTTGGCATGCCGTTTCTTTCGTTGACAATAACGTGGAGAGATGCTACTTAAGAAGCATTTTACCTGTTGCTCTATCTGCTCTCCGTGCGCCGTCTGCTGCGTAACCGGCCAAAAGAGGTCAATCAACGTGATAGTATTGAAATTATGCTGCAACACCTTCTTCCGAATCCTGGTTATTCTGGTCATAATTTCATCTCTGGTTGCACCTCCCGCTTTCAGTCAGGACGCTGAGGATTCTCAGGTTTTTATTGCCGGATTCAACGCTTACCAACAGAAAGATTACGCCTCAGCTATTGAAAAAATGAACGAGGTGTTGCAAAAGTATCCCACTACCCCTCTCAGGGATATGGCGCTGTTCTGGCTTTCCCGATCATACTTCAAAGTGGGCAACCTCCAGGAGGCTGCCCACCATCTTTCCCAGTTTTCCAAAGAATACCCCGACAATCCGCTGAAAAGCACGGTTGAGGAAGAACTGCTCACTCTTGCGGCTCGTTATGAAAAGGGTGAACAATTGCCAGTCGGCTCTCCTCCGGCCAAACAACCTGACCGCCTGGCCATCCAAAAAGCAAATGCCGAAAAAGAGCGTATAGCCGCCGTCAAAGCCGAAGAGGCCCAAAAAGCTGCTGCGGCTGCCGAGGCTGCACGTATAGCGGCACTCAAGCAAACCGAGGATAATGCTGCTGCCGAGAAGCGCGAGGCAGCACGCATAGCAGCCGCTAAAGCAGAGCAGGCACGTATCGCTGCCGCAAAAGCGGAGCAAGAGCGGATTGCAGCCGGCAAAGCAGAAGAGGCTCGAAAAGCTGCTGCGACTGCTGAGGCTGCACGCGTTGCGGCACTCAAGCGAGCTGAAGATACCGCTGCCGCCGAGAAGCGGGAGGCGGCACGCATAGGCGCAGCGAAAACCGAACAGGCACGCATCGCTGCCGCAAAAGCAGAGCAAGAGCGGATTGCAAAGGTCAAAGCGGAAGAGACCCAACAAGCCGCAGCAACTGAAGCAGCACGCGTTGCTGCACTCAAGCAGGCTGACGAAACTGTTGCTGCCGAGAAGCGCGAGACGGCACGGATAGCTGCCGCAAAAGCCGACCAGGAGCGAATTGCAGCTATCAAAGCGGAACAGGAGCGAATAGCCGCTGCCAGGGCTGAAGAAAAACGGCTGGCAGTTGCCGCAAAAACGGAACAGGATCGACTGGCTGCTATCAGGGCGGACGAAGAGGTACGTGCCGCTGCCACCGCTGAAGCCACTCAAATTGCAGCAGAAAAAGCCGAACGTGAACGACTGGCACTCGCCAAAGCGGAAGAAGCCAAACGGGCGATGGCCGCTGCCGAATCTGCTCGCCTGGCTTCCCTCAAGGCAGATGATGAACGCAATCAATCCGAACGCATTGCCAGAGAAGCCGAAAACAGTCGTCTGGCCGCTCTTAAAGCTGAAGAAACCCGCCAGGAGTATCAAAAGCGCGCTGAAGAAAAAACAAAGGCAGCAAAGTTGGCTTATCGAGAGAAGGCAATCGGTCAGTATAAAGCCATTATCGACAAATTCCCCAAATCCGCAGCCGCGGCCACAGCTGCTGCAAAACTGCGCGAGCTTGGCGTTGCCATCGCACTGCCTCCGCAATCGGCCGAGCCCCCCCTTCCTGAGAACGCCAAGGTATTGCGCCTCGAAGTTGCACAATTTGCCGGTTTTGAATTCAACCTGATGCCGCGCCCCGCTGCGTTCTCTGTCGGTCGCCCGATTAAGGTTCCGTTTGAAATTATCAACCGTGGCAACGGCACTGACTCATTCTATCTGGAGTCTGCATTCCCGGCCGAATTTAAAACACGCTTCTCCTCGGCAACGGTTCCTGGTGTTGAAATCAACCAGACACCGGAGCTTGCAATAGGCGAGACCTTCAAGGGGGTCGTCGAACTGGTCATTCCACCAGGCAGCATCGATGGCCAACGCATGACATATCCGGTCAAAGCCGCTTCCCGTATTATTTCCGAAGCGAGCCAGTCTCGTGAGGTCCAACTGGTTGCGTCTGCTCCTCTCCTTCGTGCAGTCCTGCGCACAGATAACACCAAACCACTACCGGGTGGCAGGATGGTATATCACGTCGCCATCCTCAACATCGGCTCTACCATCGCCACGGATGTGACATTCCGGCTCAACTTCCCGCCCCAGCTCGAACCGGTTGACTACACAGCTGCCGGATTCCGGCAGGAGATGAAATCGGCTCTGGTATTCGACGGGTTACAGGTTAGTTCCGGAGAAAGCCGTGATTTCACGGTGTCTTTCCAGCTAAAGGACGACTCTCTGGCCGGACAGGAGCTGACGACCCGTGCCGAATTAATCAACAATCCGCTTAAAACGACTGCAGCCTTTGTTTCAAACATTGCCTCCGTGGAACCGCAACGCAGCATAATCGTTCGCACCGGCTCGGAACGCCTGGTAGCAATCCCCGGCCAGACGCTGTCTGTTCCCTTTATTGTCACCAACAACGGCAACATCCGGGAAAAGTTTAAAATTTCTTCGATCATTACCGATGCTCAGGACGCAATCATTTACAATGACGTAAATCGTGACGGCATCCACCAGGCCGATGAGCCGGAGATACACGAAATCGGTCCGCTGGCCCCCCACGAAGAAGCACGGGTTGTGGTAGAGATAAAAACCGTCACCAATGCTGCCGACGGCAGTGATGGCAGCGTCCAGGTTTTCTTTGTGTCGGAAGGCAATAAAGCTCGTTTGGCATCGGGGACAACCCATGTAACCTATTCGAGACCGGTATTAAAAATGGACATGGCAGGACATGACGGGCGGCTCAAGCCGGGCGACATCGCCTCATTTGATCTGACTCTTACCAATAACGGCTCCAACCTTGCGCGGGTCGTTGAACTGCAGAGCGTCTGGCCGGAACAACTGGAGTTGATCGCTGCCGATCCCGACACGAGCATCGTCAAAAACGGCACCATTATCTGGCGCTTCAAGGAAATGGGCGCCGCTGAAAAACGGAGTATCAAGGTTTCATTCAGGCTTAAACCGGGTATCGGAGTTGGAACCGCTATTCAGGTCAGAAACGTTCTGACCTACGAAGACCAGCTTGGAAACAGGTATTAATATGACACCATGCATCCGCCGTACAACAATCGTTGCGATCATAATCGGCATGGTACTACCGGTCTGGGGGGGGCAGTATTTATATGCTCCCCAGCCGGTCACCCCACCAATGAAAACGACGTCACAAGAGGGGATACTTGTCCAGGAGGTTGAGGTCAGGAAGGGAGATACCCTGTATGGACTTTCCCGAAAATTAATCGGACGCGGCATGTATTATCCGCAAATTCTGCTTTTTAACTCGATAAAAAATCCTGACCTTATTTATCCCGGACATACACTCAGGGTTCCGGTAACTCATAAGGAAGCGTCAGACGCGGGGCGCAGCGAAGCTAAACCGGCGGCGCCAGCCGCTGCCAAGGTTACCGGGAGTAAAAAAACAACTTCACCCACACCAGAACCAAAGGCCCCGATACGGCCATCGGCCGCTCCTGCACCTGTTTCGAATCCGACCACCGAACTCTCTTTGAGTGATCTGAAGACGGTCGGTACAGAAAAAAACAAGGCAGGACGGAATAAGAAAAAAACGGCTGTTCAGGTAAATAAAAATGCCGTAAACGAACCGGTTCCCGCGACGATTTCCTCACCTCGGCCTCCCGCCGCTCCAAAAAGCATCATACCGGCTGTCCCTGTGACGAATACGACGGCCAAAGAGAAACTGTTCGAAGCTGCGGAGAAGTCGTACCGACGTGATGATTGCCGGTCCGCACTTGAACTGCTTGACCGCTTTCTGGCAGAGAATCCCGACTCACCCCGGGCCGCCGATGCCAACCTGTACAAAGCCGATTGCTATTTGAAGCTGTCTACGCAGTAATTACGAGGTTGAAACACAATGAAGATCTCTCCGCTTGATATCCAGCAACAGCAATTCAAGGTAAAAACGTTCCGAGGACTTGACCCGGATGACGTTGATGCCTTTCTGCAATCCGTCGCCGGTGAGATGGAGGAACTGATCCGCGAAAACAGCCAGATGAGAGAGCAGCAGTCGCGCCAGAGCCGTGAGCTGCTCGATTTTGCGGAAAAGGAACGGGAGTTGCGGGAGACGCTGCTTTCCGCACAAAGAGTAATTGAAGAAATGAAAGCAAACGCCCGTAAAGAAGCGGAGTTAATCGTCACGGAAGCCGAACTGAAGGGTGAACGTATTGTTGCTGATGCCGAGCGGCAGCTGTCCGGATTAAAGAACCAGGTAGAGGAGATTCGCCGGCAGAAGATCCAGTTCGAGACGAGCTTCAAAGGGTTGCTTGAAAGCTTCAGCCGCCAACTTGCAAGCGATGAACACTCCTGAACTTCCTTTCATTACCACCTTCAATGAGGGCCTGATTCTGAGCATCTATGTCCAGCCACGAGCATCAAAGAATCAGATCTGCGGCATTCAGGGCGAAGAACTTAAAATACGGCTGACATCACCACCGGTTGACGGAGCGGCCAACAAGCTCTGTCGTGAATTTGTCGCCGATCTCTTTAATGTATCAAAATCGTCGGTTGAAATTGTTTCAGGCGAAACATCCCGCCATAAACGGCTGCGGGTTATCGCCAATCATCCGGGACAGTTGGTCACACACATCTCTGCGCTTGAAAAAACCCTTGGAAGCCTCGCAATACGTAAGTTGCCAGCCTCCTAAACACACACTGAAAGGATGTAACCATGGCACAGGCAAAAACAGGTGACAAAGTAAAAGTACACTATACCGGAACACTCGAAGATGGGTCTGTTTTCGATACATCGGAGGGGGGCGTCGAACAGCAGCGGGAGGATGATGATCACTCATGCGGATGCGGATGCGGCTGCGATAGTCATACTACCGACCCCATGGAGTTTGTCATTGGAGCCGGGCAGCTGATACCGAAATTTGAAGCGGCCGTGATCGGACTCGAACCGGGCCAGAGCATAACCGTTACTATTCCTGCCGATGACGCTTACGGACAGCGAGCCGAGGAGATGGTTGCCATTATTGAGCGGAGCGAAATCCCGGCGGAAATAAATCCCGAGCCGGGGCATCAGATGGAAGTTATTCTGGAAGATGGTTCCCCTCTTCCGGTTCTGGTAACGGATGTTTCCGAAACGACCATTACGCTGGACGCCAATCATCCCTTGGCCGGTCGTGACTTGACATTTGCAATACGATTGGTCGAGATCCTGTAATAAATTACAATTACTGCTGTTTTCCGGTGGCGACCGTCGATCCGGCAGGCTGGACGGCAAAATCCCTGGCCTCTTTAGGAATATTGGCGAGTACGACAACAAACGGAATCGTCTTGCCGGAAGCAACCTCCATGTTGGCCAGAGAATCGCCAAACTGATTTGCCATGACCGCCTCGATCTTGTCGAGCGGAAGAGTCCCCGCCTGCTCCGCCGTAAGCGGGTTTCCACCATAGGCACACTTTGTGGCAATACTGTGCCCCGCAGCGTCAAATACCGTAACTTTGACTTGCAGCGCTGCGCGCGATTTTTGATACTCGTTGAGCGCTTCACCTGAAATAACCAGCAACTCCCCCGCCTTGTCATTCTTGATGAAGGCAGACTTTACCGCACGGACGCTAATCTTACCGGTTTCAGCAACAGCAGCCTCCTTGGGCGCAATAAACGTCGAATAGCCAAAATAGCCGAGAACCGAGACCGAGACAAGAGCAACTACGGCGATCAATGCCCCGAAAAGCGGGTTCTGTTTACGCCGGGATGCAATCGAGAGCGGCGGCAGATCCTGTTCTCCGGAAGAGTCATCCTCCGCCGGGAACAGCCGCATAAAATCATCGCCGGCAAATGTCGGCGGGGTAAGCGGGATATCCCTGGGAGGGGAAAGGTCATCCTGCTTACCCTGCTTACCCTGCTGAAGCGGTGCCGCGGTGAGATCATCGCCAAAATCAATTTCACCCGGATTGAATGACACCTCATCCCCTGCATCAAGTGAAAACAACGATCCGCTTTTACCGGCAGAATCCGGTCCGTTCACGTAAGGATCAGGCGCAGACAATGCCGGGGTTATTGAGTCGGCGCCGTCATAGACTGCTTCGACAGGCGGATCCGGCTCCGGCTCGCTGTCACCGAAAACAAAATCGGAAAAACCGACCTCGTCCCGCTTTCCAAAAGGGTCAACTGCGGCTGACTGATTATCGTCGGGTCCGGCAGCGTAGCAGGGATCTGATTCAAGTGATGGAGGAGCGGCAGCAAAAGATTCTGCGGTGAACAAACCGGGATCAGCCGATTCGCTACGGAAGGAATTTCCAAACGCTTCGGACTCCAACGGGGTATCCGAAGCCTCTTCCGCAGTAACAAGCCCCAAATCAGGAGTTGCTGCCGACGCTTCCTTCCGTACGGTAAAAACGTACTTACACTTGGTGCAACGGACTTTCACACCTTTATCCGTGACCCTGGAGTCGTCAAGCCGAAATTTGGTCTGGCATTTTTCGCATTGGATTATCATCTGCGACTCCTCGATGATGATGGTTTATCCCACGGTAATCCACGGAACTACCTGAATAACCGTAGTTCTATATCAGAAAGGTGGGGGGGTGTCAAATCATTACGCTGACATTTCGACTATTTAGTCGAAAGTTGCGAGCATATCCCGGCAATCCGGCATGAGGTGCAACTATTCATATTTTTGCCGTCACACCCCTCACTGATACCGAGATGAGCAAGAGAAAAATCATACTTGACCGGATCAGACGGGTCAAAGAGGCGCAAGGACGCGGTAATCTCCTGAGCCATGCGCCAGTCAGCCCCCTTTCGACAGGTCAAGCCGAGATAGCGGCTGATACGGCTGATATGCGTATCCACCGGTATAATCAGCTGTGCCGATGACACCCCATCCCACAAACCAAGATCGATACCATCGGCGGGGCGGACCATCCAGCGCAGCATCATGCAGAGTCGTTTACAGGCGCTGCCGGAAGCCGGAGCGGGGAACAGGAACGGGAAGTATGAATCCGCCGGAATGTCACGGCTCCCGAATACGGTGGTATAGTCAAAAGCCAGCACACTCTTCGAGTACGTATTCAAGGAGTTGCTCACATCATGGTCCGTAGCATTGTATCCGCGCAGAAAAAACAACCGGATACTCCCCTCTTGCTCCACCATCTGCCGCATCCCCCAGAGGAGCGCACACAGATCCCGACCATCATTGAAGCGATGTTTAAAGCCGGAGAAGATCCGGATACCGGCGTGCGGCTCGAACTGTTCGACATACCTTCTCGGTGACGGCCCCAACGCGGCAAAAACAGCTTCCAGTGTACGCAGGATAATGGCTATTGATCCGTACGCGAATGACGACGCGATGACTGCGGCGATCTCCTGGTCAGCCGGATCGGAATAGCGATGACAGAACGAAAGCGGGTCGTTGTGGAGGTGCTGCGGGGATCGGGATGCATACAGCGCATCAAGCGCCACCTGTAGATCAGACATCCGCCTCTCGCAAAAAGCTGGCGGCGTCCTCGGGAGAGGTCGGGTTAATGTAAAATCCGGTCCCCCACTCGAAACCGGCTACCTGCGTCAGGCGGGGCACCAGTTCGATATACCAGTGAAAATCATATTCCAGAGAGTTCCAGTGATCAGGCTTTCCGGGACGACGATGCATGGGTGGAGCGGTATGCAGAATAAAATTATAGGCCGCGTCACGCAGCACCGTCTTGACCCTGAGCAGCATATCTTTCATCGCCACCGCCAGTTCAGCCAGTTGGGCATCGTCCATCAGCGCAAAATCATGACTGTGTCGCTTGGGAAACAGCCGCAGCTCGAATGGCGAGCTTGAAGCATAGGGGGTCAGCGTTACGTAATTGGAAAATTCCTTTACCACCCGCACCCCTTCTCGCAGCTCGAACTCAATGAGGTCGCAGAAAATACAGCGTTCCTTATCACTGAAATAATTACGGGCGACTTTCAACTGGGTGCTTGCCACCGGAGGCAGCAGCGGCACGGCAATAAGCTGGCTGTGAGAATGGGAAAGAGACGCGCCGGCCCTGGTTCCGTGGTTTTTGAACAATACCATGTAACGAAAGCGGAAATCCTTACGCAGATCAAGGTAGCGATGACGATACGCTATCAACACATCATTCACCTCATTGACCGTCAGGTCGGCAAGCGTCCGGTTATGGTCCGGAGTTTCAATTATCACCTCATGCGCACCGATGCCGTTCATGACATCGTACATGCCATAGCCGCGGTTGTTGAGATCGCCCTCCACCCGTAAGGCCGGGTACTTGTTCGGGATCACCCGCACCCGCCAGTTTGCGGCATTGGCCAGACCAACGGGGCGTATCGCAAAAATTTCCGGCGGCGTTTTGTCCTCATTTCCATAACAAAACGGGCACGCGGTCATCCCGCTCACCTCCGGCTCAGCCTGAAAATCACGCGGACGGCGGCCACGTTCGATGGCAATAATTACCCAGTGCAACTTTATCGGATCCCAGCGCAACTCGGACATTCTATCTCCCTGCCTCCTTCATCTCTCATCCGCCTTAAATCAACCAATTATCCAGTTCTATGTCCGCTCCTGCATAATGCAACATCAGCGGCGCATCGCTCGGCCAGCGACCAATCTCCTCGTTATCCCGCACAAGAGAGACCGACGCGAAAAGCTTGCTCCCCGGAATCAGATGCAGCGCCCGCAACGGAATACAAACCTCGCAGGTGCGGAGGATTTTCCAGTTACAATAGCCGCCGGTCGGCGTCCAGACTCCGTTTTCCTTAATCTGCAACATCCCCTCGTCATTCTTCATCTGCAGCGGCAACCGGTATTCACGATCGTGAATCAGGTGGAGAGTGAGTACATCATCCTCTTTCAGCAGCCGTGAAAATTCCTGAACGCCGTCAATCCTGAAGAACAGTGACTCCTCGTTGAAACCATAGAAAAAGCTTTGCAGCATCCGGTCGGACGAATGCATTGCAGACCCCTGGCGGGTCAGATCATACAGCCCTGCAGCCAGCCATTCAAAGTAATCGTTAATCCTGCCGTTGATCTCCGGATCGATAAATGCCGCCGGTTCACGGATCAAACCTGCCGGACTCTTCTTTTTAATCGGCTCCAGTAGCTGACGAGGCGAATCCTGCCCCAGAAGCCGGTAGATATTCATCAGATGCCGGCGGAAAAGCCGGTCAAAACGATCACTGTGCGGCGAGAAATGGTCATCCCCATACCACCAGAACCAGTCGCTTCCTTCGGCGGCATACAGAGAGCGGCAGATCATCTCGGCCGTGCCATCGGGAGAAGGCTCACCGCTCTCAAGAGCCGCAGCGACCTGAGGATTTGCGGAAACGGCAGCTTCACGCGCCTGTGCAACCAGGTCCCAGGCCAGATTTTCTTCCGGGTGACCGATCCAGATCCCGTATGAACCATTAATCCACGAGCCGGGAAAGATCGAGTGCAGCCGTCCGTCGAAGCGGGTCTCTTTCAGCACTTCACTACAGGTAGTCAAACGAAGTGACGCTGACCCGGCAATTCCTTTGTACATTCCCTGTAGAAAGTCATAGGCGTTATTGGGATAATACTCCCAGGCATTCTCGCCATCCAGAATGATCGAGACGACCCGACCGCTCCCACCCAGACGTGACTTGATACCGTTCAGCCGCCCGCACAGGTCCGCCACGGCACGTTCGGTTTCCCACTGCGAGTAGGTAAAACCGATCAGATCGGACAGCTGGTGGTCGCGAAAAAACGCGCCAAGCTCTCCCCGTTTGCCGGAGTACCGCCAGGGGCGATAAAGCCGTTCTTTATCGGCGCCGAGCCCGCCGTCCACACTTTTTGCCAGAATTTCCTCATCGGTCGCAATCCAGCAAATTCCGCTTTCGGCAATGATGTCCAGCGTCTCATTGCTGACGGAGCCTTCCGAGGGCCACATTCCGGTCGGGGTGAAACCGAAAATTTCGCGAAAATAGCTGATCCCCCGCTTTATTTGAGCACGGGCATCCTCGGGATGGCAAAAGCTGGCCGCCGGCAACGCAACGCGGGGCATGGCGGTCCGGGCGCAACGAATATCGCACAACAACGGCAAAATCGGGTGATAATAGGGGGTAACCGACAGTTCTATCCGCCCCTCATCGTGAAGACGCCGATAGAGCGGCAGTATCGCCTGCAAAACCTCCCGCTGGGTTGCAAAGAGCAACTCCTTATCGGCTGCGGTAAAATTCTCCCCCTTTGCAACCAGTTCTGCAAAGATCGGATAGCGACGTCTGGCCGCCTCACCGGTCCAGGCAAGAAAGAACCAGACCTGTAAATCCAGCAGGTCCTGATCGCTGAAATGCCTGACCCGCTCGCGTGCACTTCCCGGCTTCCCTTCACCGGCCATATAGAGCAATTCCAGATAACGCCGGGAAGGCTCGACCATGTTTTGGCGGTTGACAGAAAAAAAATTCTCCAGCAGGAAAATGCGGTCATCAAGAGTCAACTCGGACGGAGCAGCTTTCCCCTTTTCAAGAAACGGATCTACGGCGCTACCGGAAGCGTACTCCAGCAACTGCTCAATTAACGACGGCACCAGATTGAAAACAGCCGTGGCACCGGGTGTATCTTCAACAATTGCCGGCATGTCGAAATAATCCTTGATGCCGTGTAAATACGTCCAGGGAAGAGCGTATTCGTTTTTGAGCGGATCTTTGTAGTACGGCTGATGCATATGCCATACAATAACAACGTCGAGAGGCTGAGGCATAATCGGTTACACCAACTCCTTCTTCCACGCGATTATCTTCTTTTCGTACTCACCGAGCAGCCTCTGAGCCGACTTCTGCTCCCCCGCCTCGGCCACGACATGAATCACGGGAAGGTACTGGTCAGGCAGTACCAGCACCCACTCCGAACCGAAATGTACCTTGATGCCGTCAATGAAGGTTGCCTCATTTTCAAGACTGTCCTCGCTCATCTTGCGCATGATGCCCCCCTTCATTTCCCAGGGGCAGGAGATGCTGGTCTGAAGAAATGCGGAACGGGGAACATCCTGCAGCACCTGGGACATGGTCCCACCGGTGGCGGCGCTCAACTCCATCAGCTTCGCAATGGCAAACATACCGTCAAAGGCCGATTGAAACCGGGGGAAAGCAAAACGCCCGTCCGTTGTACCGGTCAGAACGATTTCCGAAGAAGAGGCAACTTCCTGCATTGCGCGGTCCGAGCTTTTGGTCCGGACTACCTGGCATCCCTTCTTCCCGACGATCTGCTCAATTGTAGAGGGAGCCTGCACCGGCACGGCAATCGCACCCTTTTGCCCGCTCTTCATCAGCAGTGCCACCGTCAGGGACAACAGCTCGATTCCGCTGTAAATCCTTCCGATCTCATCGACCATCGTAATCGATTCCGCAGAGGGATCAAGCCAGAATCCGGCCTGTGCTCCAAGGGACGACACAATCGTCGAAAGCTGGCTCAGAGCCTGTTCCTTTTCCTTGACCTGCACTCCGCGTCCTTCGTCGACATAGGCATTGAGCGCAATGACCGAGAAACCGAGCCCGTTCAGTAGCTGCGGCAATATCTGGCTGGCGGGAGAAAAGCTGAAGTCCACCACCACCGTAAACGCCGCCTTTTTAAGCAGATCCCGATCAAGCGCCCGGAGAAATCCTTCACGATAAAACTCCCCGACATTATTGATATCAGTAATAACGCCCGGTTCGGTATGATGCGCCCGCCGGAAATTTTCCTTGAAAAAGGTGCGCTCCACGTTTTTCCCCATATTACTGGAGAAATCAAGTCCGTCACCATCCAGAAACACAATCTCCAGCAAAGCGGGATCATCCTGGGCCTGGCGGAAATGTACCCCCCCCACCTCGCCAAACGTCTTCAGCTTATAGCGGACAAGCGGCAACGACGTCATCTTCATGTCGCGCACGTTGATGCCAGCAGAAAGCAGCCCCCCCATGAAGCAGCGCTTGAGCATGCGGGATGACGGATTGGAGTCACGACCTCCCAGCACGAAACTACCCTTCGGAAGCGACGTACCGTAGGCGCATCCCAGCTTGGCACAAAACTCCGGGGTGAGTTCTACATTGGAAAGTCCCTTGATGATGGCGCCTTCGAAAAGCGCCTTCTTCCATTTTTCACCCCAGATCATATTGGAGGTGACGGTTGCACCGGCCTCAATGGTCTTCTTGGGCCAGATTTTGACATCGGCTTTAATGACCGCCTCGTCACCTACCGACGTCTCATCGGCAACAATAACTCCCTCTTCAAGCGTTGCCCCCTGCCCGATACGGACATTGGAGCAGATGACGCTATCCGAGATCCTCGCGCCTTTTTTTACATACGAATTGTCCCAGATAATGCAGCGGTTGAGCCTGACACCGGCTTCAACCGTACAGTTGCGGCCGATAACCGAATCCTTGATGCGCACATCGCCCAGTATCTGGCTGTTATCGCCGATCACAACCGTCCCCTCAAGACCGGAGGAATGCTCCAGTTTGACGTCGGCACCGATCCGCAGATCCTTGCCGACAAAATCCAGCTTCGGCTCATCGATTTTCAGATTGACCTTACCCTTGAAAATGTCGTGGCATGCCTCACGGTAGGAATCGGTATTGCCGATATCGCGCCAATAGCCCCGGACGGTCACACCGAACAGCGCATCCTTTTTTTTCAGCATCAGGGGGAACAGATCCTGAGAGAAATCAAAGTTTTCGCCTGCGGGGATATATTTCAGGATTTCCGGCTCCAGCACATAGATCCCGGTATTGATGGTATCGGAAATCACTTCGCC
The DNA here is from genome assembly GCA_903930585.1 of uncultured Geobacteraceae bacterium. Taxonomy (GTDB): domain Bacteria; phylum Desulfobacterota; class Desulfuromonadia; order Geobacterales; family Pseudopelobacteraceae; genus JACRCG01. The sequence continues at coordinate 14,638 of CAIYZD010000697.1, forward strand.
CCACCCCGGTTTTTCGAGAAACTGGGTAATACGCTTCTCCTTGTCGGTGATAACAACGCCGAATTGAAGCGGATCTTTGACCGATGTCAGCGTAATTGTGGCCTTGGCCTTATGGTCGGCATGAAAATCAATAATTTTATTGAGGTTGAAATCGGTCAGGAGATCGCCGCTGATCACCAGAAACCGTTCATCCAGATACTTTTCAGCCGCCTTGACAGCGCCGGCTGTTCCCATATCGGCAATCGGAGTGACATAGGTAATCTTGACACCAAAATCGGAGCCGTCACGGAAGAAGTTTTTAATATAGAACGGCTGGTGATAGAGCAGCATGACCAGTTCCGTGATATCGTACTTCTTTAGTAACTCCACGATATGAAGCATGATCGGCCGATTAAAGAGCGGAATCATCGGCTTGGGCATGCTGCCGGTAAGCGGCTGAATACGAGTGCCGAAACCACCTGCCATTATGACTGCTTTCATGAATGTGCCTTTTGTGCCTTCTTGGCCAGCACCCGGGCAATTTCCTGTTTCAATTCGGTCAGATCACCTGATTTTACCACATAGCCGTCAGCCAGCCAGGCGGAGAAATCATCCTTGTAACAGGAGAATGCCGAACAGAGAATCACCGGCATATCGTGGCGCTCCTTAACCAGCTTTTGCAGCAGTTCGATACCGCTTTCGTTCTTCAGTTTTATATCAAGCACCGCCAGATCAAACGCGCTCCCCTGCAATTTTTCGGCAGCCTCGGCGCTGGTGGCGGCCGTCACCACTTCGTACCCCTCATCTTTCAACTCTTCGGCGTACAATATCCTGATATTTGCTTCATCGTCTACGACCAATAGTCTGCTCATGGCTGCTCCTCCTTGCAAGTGGGAAGTGTGATAATATAGCGGATTCCGGCGTGCACATCCGCCTGGGCAACAAACGGAATTCCCTGCTTTTCCAGCATGGTTTTACAAAGTGCCAGCCCCAGTCCGGCCCCCAGGTCACGTGTTTCCGAAAACGGCACCAACAACCGGTCAAGCTCCGCCTGGGAAATGTGGCGACTGCGGTCTTCAATCCTGAGGACAACCGTATCGTCACAACTCCAGGAGCTGATCGCAATGATCAGGTCAGTGCCGACTCCGCTGACATCATTTTGAAGGACGGTTCTAAGGCAGTAGGAGAGCTGTTTAAAGTCGATATATACCGGCGGCAGATCATATCCCGGAAGATAACTGGCGGTATAGCCCAACGTTGTTAAAACTCCGGCCGTGTCGCGCAGCGCCGTCTCAATCAACTGGTTCACATCCCAATAATCGCGGGTGGGATACAACGAATCGGAATAATTAAGAATTTCATCCAGAACGCCTTCCAGTTGCCGGGTTTCTGCGACGATTGATTCGATAAAGCTCCGTTTGGGATCGGACGCGGGGCTGTTTTTGAGCATTGACCGGGCAAATCCGCCGATAATCATCAACGGATTACGCACCGAATGGGCAATACTGGAGGTAATCCGCCCCACCAGAGCCATATTTTCCATCCTGACGATCAGCTCCTGCTGTTCTTTCAGCTTCTTGCCGGCCTCGGTAACCCGGTTCAGCTCAACTTGCAGCTTGTCGTACAACGAGGCGCGTTCAATTGCAAACGCAACCGGAAAACCGAATGTTTCCAGCGAATGCATATCTTCCTCGGTAATGGTTCGATGGGTGATGCAATTATCCGCGATGATTATGCCAACCCGGCGATTGCGTGAAATCAGCGGCATAAGCAGAAAAGTGTCAACACCCAGCAAACGGGCCAGTTCAGGAGGGACATCCGGGTGCTGAAAAGCACCTTCGACCATAATCGGGCGTTTGCCATCAAGTGCCTTGACAACAATATGATCTTTGTTGGAGAGCGGAATCGTCAACTGTTCCAGAACATCATGGAATTTAGCTCGTTCGGAAGAGAGTTTGTTCAAGCGGAAGTTCTGGGCCAGCGTCTGCAAGTCCATATCGTTCTGGAGAATTTCATTCCATACCTGGCTGGCTTCCTCCATATTACGCGGTCCAAGCCCCAGATACCCTTTCAGTACCCCCTCCTCCCGATCACACAACAACAGGAAGGCGCGGTTCATGCCGAAACCTTTACCGGCGGTAATAGCGGTCAAAGCCACGGAAAGCACCTCGTCCAGGTCAACCGAACTTTGCAGCACCGATCCGAGTTCGTGGAGGAAGCGAATTTCAAGGGTCTTATTATCGAGAAAACTTACGAGGGACTGAATCTGGGTTTTCTGACGGCGGAATTCGATCAGAAGGTTGGCAAGAACCGGAGCAAGCGGATTGGTGTCGTTCTCCTGTTGACGCACGTCGCTGAGAAAGATGGGGCAGTCGCAGCATTTTTCCAGATTCCGCTGCCGTTTTGAGACGAGAAGATCTTCTTCACCCTCGTCTACCTCCGGGCAATCTTCCTGTTCAATCACGTCCCTGTTCCAGCAACACTCACGATCCACACAAAACCCCGTCAGATGTAGTAGGAATCATTATAACAGCCAATCGCGACTATGCAACCATGGTTTTTGAGTCTACTTCACATTCCAGGTTGTTCCCTGAGCTGAATCGAGAAGCAGGATACCCCTGGCCAGCAGCAGATCACGAATCTCATCGCCACGCTTGAAATTCTTTGCGCTCCGCGCCTCTGCCCGTTCGGCAATCAACCGTTCGATTTCATCCGGCGCCATATCGATCAGGTCAACCTTGGCCGCTTTGATCCCCTCCAGCCA
>CAIYZD010000698.1 GCA_903930585.1 uncultured Geobacteraceae bacterium
CATCCAGCGTAAAATCCCTCATCCCTCATCCCTCATCCCTCATCCTTCATCCCTCATCCTTCATCCCTCATCCCTCATCCTTCATCCCTCATCCTTCATCCTTTTCTTCATCAGCCACTCACGCAGCAGCATCGCCGCAAACAGGAGGAAAGAGGCAAGGGTCAGGATTTTACCGACTTTAAAAGGAAACGGATCAAAGCGGAACTCAACCGTATGGGTTCCCGCAGGCAGATACACACCGCGCAGCACGTGATCCACCTGAACGATCGGGGTGTTGGAGCCATCAATTGTGGCATTCCATCCTTTGAAATATTTCTCTCCAAGAACAAGGAGCGCATTGGCGACCGCATGAACCTCCACCTGAATGCGATCCGATTCGTATCGGGTGACTGCGGCGGTTCCCGTGGCTCCACCGGCAAGCGGCAAACCGGGTGGCGCTTCAACGAGCGCAAATCGGGCCGGATCGAACTGGGTCGAGGAGTTCAGAATCGCGCATCTGCGTTCCGGAATTGTCTCGACAATCGCCTGGGAAACAAGCCACGCTTTAGGCAGTACCGTACGATTCCGAAGCACCGTTTCATTACGGAGCGGGTCCTGGAAGGCAACTTCAAATTTTGAGCCCAAAGCTTGCATCTGTTGCGCCACCTGATCGCTCTGAATCACGAGGTAACGCACATTCATGATATCAGGCATGCCGGAGGTCATGGAAAACGCCTCCAGAAATTCCTGCCAGCGCTGCATCTGCACGGGATTCGATGTGAACATCACCGGAATCCCTTGAGATACATATTTCATCGGATCGACATTGTTCATCGGCAGCACGCGAAAAAGGGGAGCATCCCTTGCGACAAACTCCATGACCGCCGTTTTCTTCTCCACGCCCCGTACCGGTGTATCCTGAAGCAGCATAAACTTGTCATTAACACGCCCGATATCGGCAATATAGAGACAAAACAAGAGCACCGGAAGGTATTTGGCTGATATTCGCCGTTTTACGAACGCAAAGATGACGGCGGCATGGGCCGCTATAACAACCAGAGCTATCCCAACTTCCCGCACCAGATTATCCCACCGCTGATCGACCAGCTGTATGCCCTGTTCATACCGGGTCGGCTGGGCCAGAATATCGATAAACCGGCCGATTAAAAAGCCCCGGCCACCGGAGACAATGCCCCAGAGTACCACCGTGCAGGCGACCACTCCACCCACCCCCCGCACGTACCATCTGAAACGTGGTTCCGACCGGACCCCCTCATCCAAAAGAGCGTCAAGCCCCCGCGCAGCAAGTACGCCAAGAGAGAGAGCCGGGATGATCATCATCATTTTCGGCACTCTGAAGTGATTGATTCCCGGAAAATGATTGTAGAGAAACCAGTAAAACTGCGTGTATTTTCCCATGGAGAACAGCAGACCGAGCACAAGCCCCGCAAGCGCCAGGTGCGTATACCGGTCACGTTTGAACATCAGAGCCAGCGGCAGAAGCAGCCACGGCAGGACGCCCAGATAATCGCTCGTCTGGGTAAACGACATGCGCCCCCAGTAATATGACTTGATATCTTTGGTGTTGTACCCACCTTCCTGGCGTGACAACCCAAACATGCCCGGCACCAGGAATGACGCAACTTCCTCCGGAGGAAGGGACCAGGACATGGCCTCGTCAACATTCAAACCACCGGCCCCCTGATTGGCTCCGCTTTTCACCCCCCTCGTCGTTTCTTTTGACCAATCGGCAAGCGGAAGCAGTGAAATGGCAACTGTTGACAGGAAAAACGCCAGAATGACGAGGTTAAGTCCGGCCAGTTTCCAGGATGCTGCAGCCCGGTTCGTACGCTCTCCAACAATAATGGCCACGGTCCGGCACAAACCGTACACGCCGAGAGCCAGACAGGTATAGAAGGCAATCTGCCAATGCATGTTAAAAAACTGGAATGCCAGTGTCACCGCAGCAGCCATAAACGGCAGAATCCGCCTGGTTTGATATCCTTTTTCAAGGAAGTAAAATGCCCAGGGAGCGAATGATATGGTCGCGATTTTCTGAACATGCCCCGCATTGATCAGCGAGGCATTCTCAGGCGCAATGGCGAAAACCAGCGCCGCCAGAAAAGCTGCCGCCCGACCGGTCCCGATCAGACGGCAGAAGAGGTAGGTGCCAATTCCGGCAAACATGAGGTGAAATACGATAAACCAGGCGATATTTACCGGAAGCGGAAACAGCCAGAACAACAGATTCCGATACAACAGAAACTGCATCGAAAGAGTTCCGCCCCCTTCCGTGCCACCACCGTTCGCATATGAGTCCCAACCGGCACGCAGATTAATGCGGAACAGATCCCAAAATCCTGTCGTACTGAACTGTTTGATATTCCAGATAAACTCGTTCGTTATGTCAGGCGCCCTGATAATGAGATCGGTAAACAGAATGCGCTGAAACATCAGCACTATCACGCCCGCAAGAGCTAACAGTACAAGTACATCTTTACGTCGTTCCGTCATGCCACTAGTTCCTTTTTCCGGTAATATGGGTATGTATTATTACGTCGTACAGTGAGTCCAGTTTCGCGGCGTACGAGCTCCACGAAAATGTTTCCAACAGATAGCGGCGTCCCGCAGCGCCAAATGTACGACGGGCGTCATGATCACGCAACAGCCGTACTGCGTATTCCGACATCTCACTCCATGTGTCAGGGTTGCACAGTACTCCGGAAACCCACGGTTTGACGTACTCGGCCACCTGTCCCACGTTATCCGCCACCACCGGCACCGCCGCACGCAGGATTTCGGTAAGTTTGGCCGGACACTTGGATCGGTTGACAAGGGTGTCGTCAAAGGGATAGAGCGCCAGATCGGCCGCGGCCAGATAAGATGGGATATCAACGGGTTGCAGCCATCCAACCATCAGCAGTGCATCGCCAAAGCCCCGTTCTTCTCCGGCTTCGATAAGTTCAGCTTCCTCATCGTTACGACCTTTACCAACCACCAGAAAGCGCACATCGGGTACCTGTTCCCGGATTTCACCCAGCACCGTGTGAAGCTTCTCCTGTCTGAACTCAAAAAACCGGGTATAGATCAGCACAACCGGTATATCGTCCAGAATACCCAGCTTCAGGTGAACAGCATCACCATCGCCAGGCGGCAGGTCGGTTACTCCGTTTGGCAGGTAGAGTACTCTCTCCGAAACCACCCCCGCCCCCCAGACCTTGGTCTGGAGCGTGCGACTGGCAACCGTCACCGCAACTGCACGCGACAGCAGCCATGATTCCTGAAACTGATAGAATGCCCGCTCCGCCCTGGAATAGGAGTTCAGTTCATTCATCCCCCCCATCCCCTCCCAGTCATCGGTATCGATCACAACAGGCGCTCGCTTCATGCCGGTCCGGTTAAGGACAATAAGCAGCATGGCGGCTAACCCGCCGTATCCTTTCGGTTTGAAGAGATGTATCAGAGCAGGAGACTCGGCCATCGCAGCCCGGTACATACGCCATGCCAGGAACGGCGCCGACAGGGCCTTGCCGGCCGGACCAAGCGTGACATTCCGGATCGTAACGCCATTCACCGTTTCTACCCTGCCGGAATCCTCCGGGTTGGTGTAGGGTGGCGCTATGATCACAACCGTGTGGCCGCGCGCCTGCAACTCCACCGCGAGCGGCAGCATGCGTGCGATCAGGGTGCCCTTGGGACGGATACCGAATGGTGCGAGAAAAACTATGTTCATACCTTACACCCGCCATCATATTTTCCAAACTTTCCCTGCCTGAAATCGCACCAACCACGCCACATCATCCTTATTTTTGCGACTTTCTCATGCTCGAACAAAATTATACTTGCGATCTCTTTCGCCAACCGAACAAGATCAAAAAGACAATGTCGTGGAAAAACCGGTACATACTCACTAAAAACCTGCAACCGGTTACGGGTCTTGTAGTACCGCCTCAGGGGAGAATGATTTGTTGCGATAAACGGCCCATACTTCTTCGTATCCCCGACGCTGTGTTCCAGCACCGCCCGGTTCGCGCGTAGTACGGCAAACCCGGCCCGGCGCAGCCGGAGACAATACTCATTGTCGACAAAGTCAATAAAAAAATCATCCCGAAACGGCCCGACGCTCCGGTATGCAGAGAGATTGAGCAGGCAGCCGGAGGTCATCGGTGTCATAACCTCCTGGCAGGCGAGGCCCGCAGGAGGAGTTCCACCCGATTTTGTCGCATGAAACGGGGCAATCATACCAACCGTACTGACATGGTCGCCGGCACGGCATGCCATCATCAGGGCAATCATGCCGGGAGCGGCCACACTGTCCTGATCCATGGTAAGAAGAAAATCGTATCCCGCCTCAATCGCTCTTTCTGCCGCGATATTGAGTGCACGGGCAACCCCCCTGTTCTCACCGAAACATATATAAGTTACGCCCTGTACCGTGCCCAATGCCTCCATAACAGCGGCATTTTCCTGTACATCCGAGTTATCAACGGCGTACACGACAGAGACCTGCCCGGCCCACGTACGAATGTTCTCAACCTCCGTCAATCCTGGGCGATAGAGCACTACCACTGCGGCAATTCGACCCGGCGACATACTCATGCATTTACCTTGCAGACAATTTTATTTATCAGTTTGCTGAACACAAAAACACATTTTTCAAGAGCGCCGGCTGCCGGAAAAAGAACATGCCGATACCGTAAGGCAAGGAAGAATGATCGCCACCGGAAGCGGGGTTCGAGAAGACTTTCAGCGTACGATCCGATATCCGCAAGAAACTGTAACTGAGCAACGTCAAGCGACAATCGCTCCCGAATAAGCGGATAGGTTTTCGCACGCGCACGAAGCAACTCATAGTATTTTCGTTTCTCAGAATCTGTGTCGCCTCGCAGATGGGCTATTATGCGAGTGATTATGCCGGTTTTGATATTGGCCCCCGTCTCGTTAGCGCCATGCTGCCGATACTTCACCAATCGGAGGTCTATAAATCCAACCCCGCGTTCACAGGAGGCGACAACCGCCAGCCACCAGTCATGATACGTCTCGCATGAAGGTATCGGCAACGCACGGGAGAGCAGATCCCGGCGAAACAGGCAGGTGCAGCCGGTTACACAGGTATTACACACGAAATAGTCGAAATGTCTCCCGCTAAGCGGCCTGACACCGGAAACGCCGATTAAAGATCCGGGCAGCTCGCCACCGGCCTCATCGACCAGAAAAGCATCAGAATACACGAGAGAAACATCTTTTATTCCGGAGAGCAGCATTTCAAGTTTTTGGGGGAGCCAGATATCATCCTGGTCGGCAAGTGCAACAAACTCCCCCCGGCACTGTGTCAAAACTTTTTCAAAGTTCCTGGCAAATCCAAGATTACACTCATTTACCTCGTAACGAAGCCCAAAACGGTCACCGTATTCCTCAAGGATGGATACCGTATCGTCTATAGAGCAGTCATCGCATACAACCACTTCAATATTCCGGCAGGTCTGACCATAGATGGAGTCAAGTTGTTCACGGAGATACCGGCCGCCATTATAGGTAGCCAGTGCAACGGAGACAAGCGGCTGGCTTCCAGCTGAACCTTCAATCACTCAGCCTCCCCATCCTGCCAAGCAGATAATCGGTCCACCCCTTTACCATCATTCGCAGCTTCCTGATTTTGTCTTCTTCAAACAAAATGATACCTTTAATTTCTCCGCGAAACTCCCCAAGCATTCCGGTACATATTCCGGGAAACAGTTTCTTGTATTTGCGTACCACAAACAGCCTGTTTCTCGTGATATAATACCTTCGCGTCCAATTGTGGTTGCTGTTGTAAATGGTTCTTCCCAAATACCGGTATGACCTGATGTCTCCCAGATTATGTGTCAGCGTTACGTCATAACACTGGATCACCTTATATCCTCCCGATTTTGCCCGTAAACAGTATTCATTATCGACGTAATCAATAAAAAGTTCATCCCAAAAGGGCCCCAACGCCACATACGATTGCAGGTTGAGCAGACTCCCCGAAGTGATAACCAGATTCACCTCACGACAACCTGACAACGCACTCTCCTGATGGGAACGAAGCGACGGAAAAGGTGCCAGGATCGCCACTGACTGATGTTCCCTCCCTGATAAACATTTGAGTAGTCCGGCAACATGCCCGGGTGCCGCCCGGCTGTCCTGATCCATGGTAAGGAGCCATTCAAAGCCATCCCTGAGCGCCAGGCCTGCCCCAATATTAAGAGCTGTTGCCACCCCCTTATTCCCGTCCTGAGGCAAGTACATCAGGTTATCAATCGCTTCAAGGGAGCGTGCCAGGTCATATGCGGGCGGTTCGGAGTTATCTACGACATACACCTTCCCGACCTGCCCTGACCAGCTCAGGATATTCTGCACGGTATCCGGTTCAGGATGGTACAATACAACCACAGCGGCAGATGTTCGAGTAGTTTCCGTACTCATTCCGCCCCGCATGGCTGGTACCTGTCACCAACAAAAGGACTGGTACGGTGAAATGCAGCGGTTGCCCCTCTAAACCGGGAATTATCGAAACTCTTCCCCTCCGGCGCTTTCCGGCCTATCGCAATTATATTATTGGGAGGCAACGCTTCTATCGCCAGTAATTCAAACCCGGCGTAATGCATCAGTTCTACAACCGCTTCCGTATCGAAAACGTGATGATGAATACATCTGTTTTCAACATTTCTGAGCGAACGTTCCTTAAAAGAGTCAATTCCGGACGATCCGGCGTCCTGTTCCAAATCATGCAGTTCGAGCACCTCACCCAGATGGGTCAAATCCGACTCGTCTCTCCCCTGTTCATAATCATCCAGTATATGCGCCAGCGGTGTAACCGGACGACGCCAATCGAAGGTGCCTTCACGGTGAGGCACCACCAAGACAAGAATGCCATCGGAGACAATCACCCTCCGCCACTCATACAGGGCTTTGAGAGGATTTGCGAGGTGTTCGATATTATGTGAAGAGAGGAGGAAGTCGTACCGTTGCGACGGGATGCCCGCGAGGTCCGCTGCCTCCCTGATGTATTGAAACCCGGGAGGACGACGTGGTGAAAAATGATAATTCAGCCCCTCACAAAGCTCTCCCTCCCAGGTTGTAGCGTGACTGAAATTACAATTATCAACGTTGGCGACAACAGGATAAAGCGGCATCAAACCATCGGCACTGAAAATGCAACTGGGACCTCCGACCTCAAATCCTGACTTATCCACCAGAAGCCTTCGACACATTTTGGTGGATTTTGCCGTCGTACGAGGCAAAAGCATCGTCGTAACACGGGAGTACAACGAGGGGGTCATGACAACTTGTAAATGGCGTTTAAGAGCAGCCGGCATTTTCATGTTTAATTATCCACCGTTATTTTCGAAACGGCACGAAGTCGTTTGCCTGAACTTCCAGACGTTTTTGTCAGACATACGGGTTTAATCGAGCATTTACTTTCCATACGCCAGAGCCTTCAGCTCCCCAAAAAGTTTTCCCCGGTCGATCAGGGTATAAACGGCAAGGTAGACCAGAGCGGCGCCACTCCATTGGAGCACAAGCGCCGGCAACGAAACCTGGAACAGCTGTTTGACCAGACACATGACCGCGGCCATCACGCCAACGGCAATCGCGGCTATCCTGACTTCACATATCAGATCGCCTGCAACGACCCCAAGCTCACGCTTCATCAGCGGCAGATACACAAGATACTGGGAAATATAGGCAATAGTAACCGCAACAGCAACACCCGTAATACCAAAATTGCTGATTGCCGGGTACAGGAGTCCCAGTTCGACAGCTGCCACCAAAACAATTGCTTTAAGACACAGTTCCGGCTTGCCAATACCGAAAATCACATTCCCGATCGGCTCAAGGACAGCCCGTAACACTCCGTAGCAGCACAGGATTTGCATGGCAAGCAGAGCGGGCAGCCACCGTTCGGTCCCCCGCCCCAGTACCTGCACAAGAAACTCTCGTCCGTACAGGGCAAGAAGGACATTGACCGGCACCGCCAGAAAGGTAATATACCGTACCGAAGTCAGATACGCTTTTTTAAGCGCCGGGATATCATGTTGAAATTTTGAAAAGGTTGGAGTCAGTACTTTATGAAATATCCCGGCCATAAGGACACAGATCATTGATCCCCAATTGAAGGCTACAGCGTAGTACCCGAGCTGTTCCGCACCCCGTACAGCTCCGATTACAAAATTATCCGTATTAAATATTATGAATATGATTACTCCGGGGATAAGAATACTCACGCCAAAATTCAGCAACCGTCGGGCCTCCTGCCGGTCATAGCAAAATATCGGACGAACCGGCTTCAAAATATTCAGCAGGACCGCTGACAGTACATACGTCATGAGTGAACTCGCAACGAGACTCCACAAACCAAACCCGTTAAAAGCCATAAAAATGGCGCATACTGAACTGATCGCAATTGAAATCATCTGAACCAGAGTAATTTTTTTAAAGTCGAGATCACGGGTAAGAGACGTCTGGGGAAGAAATATCGCGACAGAGAAAAGAAAATTACACGACAGAATCCTGATCACCGTAGTTACTTCTTGACGATCAAGAAATAACCGTGCACACGGAGCCACCATCAGAAGGAGCAGGAATAAACCGATACTGAATACCACCTTCAGGGTGAAGGCCGTATGGAGGGCGGTGTCATCAAGATCACTCCTTTGAACAATTGCATTATTAATCCCGAAGTCGCCAAACTGCATCATAAAGTTAATAAATATCTGTGAAAAACCGACAATACCGTAATCAGCAGGGGCCAAAACTCGCGCGAGAATTACCGTTGTCAGGAACTGGGTTACCGCAACCATCACCGTCGCAACGGCGTTATAGCTGATATTACGGGCTGTGATGGTTTTAAGTGAATTATCCACGGTGACGTTTTTTTGCAGCCACGAGGTAATGAAATACCAGAAACGAATGAAGCCGACGAAAACAGAGCCTGTTGAGAATCTTCATAAATCGCGACTGAACAATATTGTAGGCCAATACGGAAACTTCAAGTCCACTCCGCGAGATAAGCTGCTTGACCCCCTCACCGGTAAAGAACCGGATATGAGTAACATCAAGGAGACCTGATTCACAATACTGCCACCTGTCATGCAAAACAAGGTCCTTAAGGAGGGTGTAGTGTTTAACGTTGGGAATACTGATAAGAATTGTCCCGTCATCTTTTAGAACCCGCACAATAGCGGCCAAAACGCTCCACGGATCATAAAGATGTTCCAGTACGTCACCAATGAGAACAAAATCAAACTCACACTCTGAAAAAGGAAGTTCTTCGTCGTTCAGATTACATTTGTAAACTTCATACCCTTTGCCTCGGGCCGTGGCGATCGCATTCTCACAGTAGTCGAGTCCGGCAACGGAACAGTTGTAGCGTGACGCAAGGTATTCCATGGTGAGTCCCTCGGCACAACCAATCTCCAGTACCCTGCCATGAATGCCGGGAGCCAGAGCGATCAGATCACTCCTCACCCCCTGGTAATACGAGCTATCCTTATTGAAATCCTGATCTCCCGACGTCATAAACTGCCATTTTCGTCAAAACGTTTATCATCTAAAGTCATCAAACCGCTCCCGAAATGTTCATATGAATCCTTACGGGAGAAATACCCAGCGCCAAAAGTGCCTGTACCATTTCCTCCCGCCGTTTCAGCGAAGATATCACCACCGGAGCATGACCCGCACGTACTCCTTCGGACAGTGTCACAACCGGTACACCAAAAAACTTTTCCCCCACTCGAAGGTCATCCATGACAACCGCCAGCGTCAATCCGGTCTCCTGCAACGAAAGGTAGGCAACCTCCGCAACTTCATCGACTCCGCAGAACATAACCTCACGCACACCGGCCTCCTCCATGCTGCGGAACAGCTCCCGGTAATCCTGCCGTGCGACGGTATAGAGTGTGGTAAAGTAACTGAGGTGCTGATAGGCAAGGCGACTTTTTTCGGCAATACCCTGCGGCGTCAGAAGATAGGCATAACGGTTACGGGGGAAGTCTTTAACCCGCACGTACCCCTTTGAAATCAGGTTTTTAAGGTAGGAGTTGACCAGACCGACGGCAATACCGAGACGGCGCGATAGTTCGCGCTGAGAAAGCGGTTCATCACCGCTGATCTCGGAGAGAAGCTGGAGGGAACGTGATGAATCAAGCGGTTTTTCGGCCAGAGCGTTCATTATTTGAACAGTAATCCAACCGATGGGAAAACGCAAGTAGTTTGTTCATATCATGAACATGCCATACGCTCGCTATTTAGCTGGTTTTCCGGCAGAAGCGCTGTAGCGGATAACCGTCGCCTTCTCTAAGGTAATCATGCCACCACCCATCATGCCGTCGATACGCGGCATAATGGCGCTCATTTTTTCCTGGGTGTCAACAACCTCAATCACAAGCGGCAAATCGGCGGAAAGATCCAGCAGCTTCTGGGTATGGTAGACCCGATTGGCGCCGTAACCGCATACGCCGCGCAACACCGTCGCCCCGGCGAATCCCTCGCCCCTCAACAGCTCCACAAGCGCTTCGTAGAGCGGTTTATGTTCATAACGGTCACCCTCCCCGATAAATATCCGCATCAACACCTGTTCGCCAATAAGATTTTTCATAATACCCCCTTATACCAACGTTCGAATCGTAACGATCCCAAGCCAGGTAAACAGAAGACAGACCGCCACACTTGCCAGAACGTTGGCACCTGCAACCATGAACCGCCCATCTTCCAACAGCGTAAAAGTCTCATAGCTGAATGTTGAAAATGTGGTCAAGCCGCCAAGAAATCCGACCGTCAAGCCAAGTCGCACAGTATCGGGGATCAGGGTGCTGCGCATGCCAAGTTCCATTATCAGTCCGATCATGTAGGCGCCGATGATGTTGACCGCAAAGGTGCCGTACGGAAAGGCACGCCCCAGCAGAGTATAGACCCACCCTGACAGGTAGTAGCGGGCAAGCCCGCCACCGGCGCAAAACAGGGCTATGGCAACGGCATTCTTCATGTCAGGCACACTCCTTAAAGATCTTCACCGGTGGTAGTCAGAACCAGCTTGCCATGTTTGACACCTTTGACACTGATTAATTCATTCGCAATCTGTTTGACCATCAGAACCGTTCCGCGAATAACCAGCACTTCAAGACAGTTGTGGGCATCCAGATGGACATGCAGTGCTGAAATAATCTGATCATGGTGGGCATGTTGATGATCCGTCAACTTATCGGCAAGATCCCGCACATGATGATTATAAACAAGCGTCACCGTGCCGACCGCCTCCTGCTCCTCCGCACCGCATCGTTCCTCGACCAGTGATGCCCTGATAAGATCACGAATCGCCTCGGAACGGTTCATATAGCTTTTTTGTTCGATCAGCTGATCAAAATTCTGAAGCAATTTTTCGTCCAACGAAATACCAAACCGTACCGTCTGTCCCACACCATTCCCCCTTGGACCTGATTTGACATTCGTATCGTAGCCGATTTGATTCAAAATGTCACGATCCGGAATAACCCGATTTTTCGTGTTATAATTTTTACATTTGTGCTACTTATTGTTCAACTCTCATCACTTAACAGATACAAGAGGACCATACACCGTAATGATTTCGATCAATGCAGCTGTCATAGATCTGAAACGGCTTGACCTGCTGGCTGACTGCGATTCGCCGATCCACACGCTTGACGCACGTGCCAAGGTACTGGTAACGTTTGCGTTTATTATATCCGTAATTTCGTTCGGGAGATACGAACTGGCCCGCCTGCTGCCGTTTTTCATCTTCCCGGCCATCATGGTAACGGTCGCCGACTTGCCACCACTGTACCTTGCCCGCAAGATTGCGCTTGTCTGTCCCTTCGTACTTGTGGCAGGACTCTTCAACCCGGTTTTTGACCGCGCCGTACTCTATCAGGTCGGACATCTTGACATTTCCGGCGGCTGGATATCGCTGGCTTCACTCCTCATCCGTTCGCTACTCACCATAGGGGCAGCGTTCATCCTGGTCGGGACTACCGGCTTTACCGCCATATGCCGGACGCTCGAACGCCTGGGAATCCCGCAGATTTTCGCAGTTCAACTCCTGTTCCTGCATCGCTATATTTTTGTGCTCGCCGATGAAACCAGCCGGGCTTCGCGGGCTCGCGAACTCCGTTCATGCGGCAAAAAAGGGCTGGGCATCAGCAGCTTCGGCTCATTGGTGGGACACCTGCTGCTCCGTACCTGGCAGCAGGCGGAACGCATTCATAACGCCATGCTGTCGCGCGGCTTCACCGGTCGCATCCACTCACACCGGCAATCCGGTTTCGGCACGCGTGAGCTCTGTTTTGTAACAGGATGGTCGCTCCTTTTTTTGACGCTGCGCACGTTTGATATCCCGCGTCTTCTCGCAATGGTGTTTCAATGAGTCATCACATCGTCGAAGTACAGCATCTGCAGCATGTATATCCGGATGGCACCATCGCCATCAATGATGTTTCCTTTCGGATCACGCATGGTGAATCGGTTGCGATCATCGGGGCCAACGGAGCGGGTAAATCAACCCTTCTGCAGCATCTCAACGGCTGCCTGGAAGCGACGTCCGGGCAGATCCGGATAGGAGATACACGACTCTCCAAAGGAACATTGCCCGATATTCGCCGCACCGTCGGCATGGTTTTTCAGTATCCCGACGACCAGCTCTTCATGCCGACCGTTTTTGAAGACGTTGCCTTTGGACCGTTGAACCTCGGACTCTCCGGCAGTGACGTCGAGCAACGGGTCGCCGATGCGCTCGAACGGGTCGGCGCGGGACATCTTCGTGCCAAGCCCCCCTATCACCTTTCCGGCGGAGAAAAGAAACGAGTTGCCATTGCCACCGTACTGGCCATGTCACCAGATATCCTGGTCATGGATGAACCGACCAGCGGGCTCGATCCTTTCGCACGACGTCAGCTTATGGTTCTGTTACGGGAATTTCAACACACGAAAATTTTTACCAGCCATGACCTCGACATGGTTCTGGAACTCTGTCCCCGGACAATTATTCTGCGTGATGGAGCAGTCGTGGCGGATGGACCTACCGCAGCGCTCTTTCGTGATGATGCGCTGCTCGCATCATGCCGTCTGGAGAAGCCGTTTGCCATGCAGGAATGCCCGGTCTGCACCGGAAAAACAGTACAAAAAAAACCCTGATGGCGGTACCATGCAGGGCTTCAAGATGTCATGACCGTAATATAATTATTTCAAATAGCCAAATTTCTTCATCCGGTAGCGGAATGCATCAATACCCAGATTCAGTTTTTTTGCGGCCTTTGACTGATTCCATTCGGTTATTTCAAGCGCCTGCCTGATAAGCTCCTTCTCGACCTCCTCGATATCTATCCCCTCGGGCGGAAGTTGGAATGACGAAACCGGGGCACAAAGCTGCGGTGACGCCTTGGCGACCAGTTCAAGCGGCAGGTGTTCGAGCAGCAGGGTCTCGTCGTTACCAAGTATGATTGCCCGTTCAATAACGTTCTTCAGCTCACGGACATTGCCGGGCCAGCTATAGTCGATCATGACACGTTCCGCCATGCCGACGATGCCCTGTACTCTCTTGTTGAAATCCTTATTGTACATGTTGATAAAATGAGTCGCTAACGGAATGATATCTTCTTTGCGTTCACGCAACGACGGCAGGAAAATCGGAATTACCTGAAGCCGGTAATAGAGGTCATTGCGAAATGTTTTTTCCTCAATCGATTTTTGCAGATCTTTGTTTGTTGCGGAAATTATTCTGACATCCACGGTAAAAACGCGACCGCCTCCGATACGGCGAAATGATCGATCTTCGAGGAAGCGAAGGAGCTTCGCCTGCATCCCCATTTCCATATCTCCAATTTCATCCAGAAAAACCGTCCCGCCGTCAGCTAATTCGAACAACCCTTTTTTGGTCGCCTTGGCATCGGTAAAGGCGCCTTTCTCATGACCAAACAGTTCGCTTTCGAGCAAGGTTGCGGGAACAGCGGCACAGTTGATCGCTATGAAGGGCTTATCGGCGCGGCTGGAACTGTAATGTATCCACTTCGCCACCAGTTCCTTTCCGGTACCGGACTCCCCCTGCACCAGAACCGTCGATGCCTCACTGCGGGCGACTTTATCGAGCACCTCCATCAGGTACTTAATCTGGCGGCTTTCGCCAATAATATTTGGCGGTCCGTTCTTCTTGGTCTCCGAACGCAAACGGACAACTTCCTGTTTAAGGTCCGACGTTTCCAGCGCTTTCTTGACAACAATCGACAACTCGTCCAGGTTGAACGGCTTACTGATATAGTCATACGCACCAAGGCGCATCGCATTAACGGCATTTTCAAGCCCACTGTTGGCGGTAACCATGATAACGATGATATCGTCATCAAGATCTTTTATTTTTTCAAGAACATCTATACCGCTTATGCCGGGCAACTGTATATCGAGCAGAACCAGATCCGGCTGTTCATCACGCACGAGCCGCAACGCATCTTCACCGCTGCCGGCAGTGACAACTTCGTACCCCTGTTTTTTCAGATTCTGCTCAAGTGACCAGCGGATAAGATGTTCGTCGTCAACAACCAATAGTTTATTTCGCTTCATATTTTTTCCTCATTCACGTCACGGGATTCATGATTGTACGCCGGGAGTTCGACCGTAAAGACCGTTCCGGTAGTGTCATCACTTGTTACGTTGATATCACCCTTGTGGAGCTTTACAAGCTTGTTGCAGATCGGCAATCCCAAGCCGGTGCCTTGTGCTTTGGTCGTATAGAACGGGGTAAAGATTTTTTCCAGTATTTGAGGAGGAATGCCGGATCCGGTATCGGAAACATCTACCCGCACATATTCAGCACCATCCTTGACCGTCCGTGATGATGTGACGCTCAATGTACCGCCTGTCGGCATCGCCTGGTACGCATTAAGCACGATGTTCAGAAAGACCTGTTGCATCTGCTTGTCGTCGGCATACACCGGCGGCAGATCCGGCTGCAACTGAATACGCCTGTCAATATTGACAACTCCGCGATGCTGTGAAGCAAACTTGAGCGTTGTTGTCAGTATGGTATTGATATCGACACAGGTAAGTTCCGGAAGCGACGGTTTTCCGAAGAAGAGCAGATCATTTACCGTCTTGTCAAGCCGCTTGACCTGATCGATGACTTCACCCAGAATTGCTCCCCGGGGGTCATCTCCCGCCATATCGTCTTTTATGATCGTGACTGCAGCCGATATGCCCGCGAGCGGATTTTTGATTTCGTGGGCTATGCCGGCTGCCATCTCCCCAATTGAAGCCAAACGGTCAGCCCGTTCAAGTTGCTGGAAATGAAATTGTTCCAGTTCTTTTTGCGCCACATCGAGCCGGTCAACCATGGAATTAAAACTTTCAATCAGCCGGCCGATCTCATCTTTTCCCTTGTATGCGATGCGAACCGCAAAATCCCCCTTTTCGACTTTCAGCATGGTATCAACCATGTTATCAAGCGGATTCTTGACAAATTTAACCAGCAGAAATGATATGGTGAGTGCAAGAAACGCCGTTATCGTTATAGATGAAATAACGAAGATTCGCGAAGCATCAAGCATCTGCATCTTGGTTCGATTCAGCGAATAGTTGATGTTGAGGATTCCGATAATCCGTGACTTGCTGCCATGACAGGCGTGACAGGCGACTTCGTTGTAAATCGGCTTGACCATTGACAGAACTTCACCATGGGGCGGGACGGTAAATATACTGTAATTCTTGGGACTCTGATAGATCTTGTAGTCGTTCGGATTGACGGTCCTGCCGACTTCATTCGGCACCGACGAACGCAGGATAATTCCGTGCGGGTGAAAAATCCGGACGCCGACCAGCTGATTATGCTGGCCGACCATGGACAAAATTGAACCGACATCCTGGACATTGCCGAGATGCATGGTGTTATAGATACTGCTTTCAACCGTATGCAGCAACAGTTCGGTACTTTCGCGTGCAGAATCGATAAGCATCTCGTGTTGATGACGGACGTTGAAGGTCGTATAGATGAATATACCCGCCACGAGCAGAGAAATCGTGGTTGCAATTACGCGTGTCGTGAGACTATGAAACATATCCGACAACCTCCACCACTGCGGGATGACACGTATGGGATTTATTTTTCATGGGGACCAGAAAACGCAACCAGCGCCTCATCGGGACGCACGGCGTTGTTACGGGCGTTACCGGAGAAGGCTTTTTCGTCGAATTCCCCCGCTTTCAATCTGCGCATCATTCCCTTATGCTGTTCCTTCATCAGCTCTTCCACGATAACTTCCAGCCGTTCCATTTTTATAATATCGGCATAGCTGGTTTTTTTTGAACTGATGATCTCACCACCCCGGTAGAGTAACGTCACAAAGTGCGGATTGTTCACACCGCTATCTTCCGTCTGGACGTGGAAGATTTCTCCTTTGTACGTTATATTATGATTAAATCCAAGAACCATCCTATACCTTTTCGGACATCACATTTCAGTCATGGGCGCTCAAGAGAAGCTTGATTTTTGCGACCGCCTCCATCGCATCCCTGGCATACAGATCGGCGCCGATACGATCAGCATATTCCTGGGTTACAACCGCACCACCGACCATGGTAAAGGTGACGATTCCGGCAGAACGCAATTTTTTCAGGACGTTGTCCATTTCAGACATGGTTGTCGTCATCAGGGCCGAGAGCCCTACCGCATCCACCCCAAACTCCTTCGCCTTTGAAACAATAGTCGCAGCAGACACATTCTTGCCGATGTCGAAGACCTCGAAACCGTGATTTTCAAGCAGGGTGCAGACGATATTCTTACCGATATCGTGGATATCGCCTTCAACCGTCGCCATCAGGATTTTCCCGCGACTTACAAATTTTTCGCCATGCATCTCGACTTTTAACCGCGCAAAACCGGCCTGCATGGTATCTGCCGACTGCATGACCTGGGGAAGAAAAAATATGTTACGGTCAAAACGGCGGCCAACTTCTTCAAGGCCGGGCAAAAAGCCTTCGTTGCTGATTGCCAGCGGCGCAAACCCTTCCGCAAGCGCCAGTTCCACCAGGGCAACAATGCCATCGCGGTCGCCGCCGATAACTGCCTGCGACAGACGCTCAAGAATCGTAACCGGCTTACCCGCCTGCGGTGCCAGCTGCAGGGAATCTGTTTGCTGATCACGATAGGCTTCGATGTAGGCGACTGCCTGATGATCCCTATTAAGCAGTACCATCGCCGAACGCCAGGCATCCATCATCGGCTTGTCCTTGGGATTTATTATGGCCGCATCCAGTCCCGCCTCCATCGCCATTGCGAAAAACGTAGCCGAGATCAGGGGACGTTGCGGCAGCCCGAAGGAAATATTGCTGACCCCCAACACGGTTGAAAGCCCCAGTTTCTGTTTGACCAGGCGGATGGCCCGTAATGACTCGGCAGCCCGTTTCTGTTCGGCGCTCACCGTCAAAGTCAGACAGTCGATGAGAATGTCGCGATCAGGAATACCGGCGCGCCGGGCAGCAGTACGGATACGCCGGGCAACCGCCAGCCGTCCCTCGGCGGTATCGGGAATACCCTTCTTGTCGAGGGCGAGCCCGATTATGGCCGCTCCGTATTTTTTTGCCAGCGGCAGTATCCGGGCAAGACTTTTGGCTTCACCGGACACCGAATTGATCAACACCTTGCCGTCAGCCGCCTTCAGTCCGGCTTCCAGAGCTGCCGGATCGGATGAATCCAGCACCAACGGTACACTGACGGCGCCACTGACACAGAATACGGCCCGCTGCATCGCCAATGGTTCATTGATACCGGGCGCTCCGACGTTGACATCCAGCAGTGTCGCCCCGGCTTGGACCTGTTCGAGCGCCTCCCGGCGGATATACGCCACTTTCCCCTCTTGCAGTTCCTGCGAATAAAGCTTTTTGCCGGTCGGATTAATCCGTTCGCCAATAATGGCTGTGGACGAACCGGCGCCGACTGTTGCCCAACCGGAACGGCTGGAGAGAAGCGTTGCTCCGCCCTGCGCGGCCTCAGGCTGCCAGACGCGCTGTTTTGATGCAACGGCCTGTTTCATGGCACGAATATGGGCCGGTGTCGTACCGCAGCAGCCACCGATGATTCGAACCCCCAGATCGATCATGCGTTCATGATACGCAACCATCTCGTCAGGAGTGCCGGGAAATACGGTGCGGTCATCGATCAACTGCGGCAAACCGGCATTGGCTTGAGAGATCAGCGGCACACCGGTCACCCGGCGCATACGACAGAGTATGTCGTAAATTCCATCAACACCCAGACCGCAATTCGAGCCGACTATATCGGCGCCGGCAGCAGCCAGCGTGATGGCCGCCGCTTCAGGAGAGGTCCCCAGGACAGAACGGCCATTGTCGTCAAAGGTCAGCATCGCAATCACCGGAATTGTTGCGGAAACCTCTCGTATTGCGATAACGGCGGCACGGCACTCCTTGATATCCAGAAACGTTTCAAGGGAAATCAAATCAGCCCCGGCGGTGACGAGCGCCTCGGCCTGCTCTCTAAAGGCCTCTTTCATCCGGTCGAATGTCACTTCCCCCAGCGGCTCGACAAATTGACCGGTCGGGCCGATCGAAGCGCCGACGTAGGCTTTGGAACCGGCTGCGGCACGGGCGATCTTAACCGCACGGGCATTGATCTCGGCCAGGCGGCCTTCGAGCCCGTAATGAGCCAGCTTGAACCGGGATCCGCCAAAAGTGTTGGTAATAATTATATCGGCTCCGGCCTGAATATAGTCGTGATGAACCGAAGCAACCACCTCAGGCATGGTGAGATTAAGCTCCTCCGGCGACTGCCCCGGCTGAAGCCCGCGTTCCTGGAGCATTGTCCCCATGGCGCCGTCAAGTATCAATACCTGTTCCCGGATTACGTCGCGAAAAAGTTTCATGGCACTGTTCCTTTACGTGTGGTCGTTGCTTCTGTTGAACCATTGTCTGGTTTCGAAGAGGGAATCTGCTCCAGAGAATAATCGGGGGCCAGCGGTTCCGAAAGATCCAGATGCCGCAAGCGTCCCTCCGTGGTACCATTAGCGATTATTTTAACCTTTTGTATTCGGGGGAAATTGGCGCCGATGGTATCAACAACAGAATAGACCGCCAACATTTCCGCCGAACTGCCGGACGGCATCGCCTCGAAAAAGGTGCGATTAAATTCAACTGTTGCCTGGTTTCCTTCGATGTGTACCGCTTCGACAGCGGTTCCTTCCGGCAGCGTTTCCCCAAACTCACCCACCGGACCATACAGCAATTCGTCAAGAACGGATTTCAGACAGGAATTGTCGTCCTCGCACGGGTCAATTTCCCGCGCTTCCCGCGCCAACCGCACCCCGCTGGCAGTAAAAAAAAGCGTTACGGGACGGTTCCCCTCTGCACGTTGCGTAGGCGGAGTAACCGGAACATCATAGCTTGAGCGGTATTTTCGCCAAACCATGATCGTAAAAAACAGGATACATATAAGGAACGGTATCAGGATACTTATGGTGATCTTTTTTCGCTGGTAAGCTGCCATCAGACTATAACCTCTTCTTCATCAAGACTGACCTGAAAGACATCACCCAGCTTCCCCCCCAGAAAACGATTGCCGACCCGGACAAAGCCTGCCGGGATATCACTGACATAATAATTGTGGTTCCCCTTTTCAGCAGGTGGGCGGAGCAATCGCTTGTCCGCCAGAATGGCGGCAACGGTCCGGGCAGTTTCCTCGCCCGAATCGACCAGCGTAACGGAAGCTCCCATAACTTCCGCGATCAGCGGCTTAAGCAGCGGGTAATGCGTGCAGCCAAGGACCAGGGTATCGACCTCCGCATCTTTCAGATCCTGAAGATATGCCAGCGCAGTCAGACGCGCTACCTGATTGTCGACCCACCCCTCTTCGGCCAGGGGAACAAACAGCGGACAGGCGCGAGTCAATACCTCGACATCCGGCTTCAGCCGCTTGATTGCGCGGGTATAGGCGCTACTGCGGATAGTACCGGCGGTACCGATGACACCGATCCGTCCGGAGCGGGTCACCTCGACGGCCCGGCGCGCCCCCGGCTCAATAACTCCAACGACCGGAATCGGCAACTGGCGTTTGAGCGTAGGTAATGCCACTGCCGAGGCGGTGTTACAAGCCACCACCAGCAGCTTGATATCCCGCCTGATCAGAAATGACGCAATTTCACCGGCATAGCGTGTTACGGTTTCCGGTGACTTGGTGCCGTACGGCACCCGCGCGGTATCCCCGAAATATAGCGTATCTTCCTGTGGAAGCGCCTGCATGATTTCACGCAGGACCGTCAGTCCCCCCACCCCGGAATCGAATATACCGATTGATTTCCACGTCACAACGACGTCACCTCACGCATAGTAATTTCCTCAAGAATTGTAAACTATATACTTTTTAACACCGATCAGGCAAGCCATTTACTGCTAAAACTGCTAAAATCGCTCGAACATCATGCCACTCACACAAAATCTCTATTGATGTGCGGTAATTGCATATTTTTTATGTTCAAGCGCATCGTAATACGGTAGAGTTACTTCGCAGTTAGTTCTTAATTAGGGGGTGTGTATGTATTCCATGGACAATGTCGGTAGAAACACAATCGCCATGGTTTTGGCTGGCGGTAAGGGAGAGCGCCTTAGCCCGCTGACCCTGCGCCGTGCCAAACCGAGTGTCGCCTTTGGCGGAAAATACAAAATCATCGATTTTGTCTTAAGCAACCTGTTCAACTCCGGCATCAAGAAAGTTTACATTCTGACGCAGTACCGTGCCTATTCATTGAACAAGCATATCCGGGAATCCTGGGGAAAATGGACCGGCCTGGGTGAGTTCTATGTGGCTATCTCTCCCGAAACGAGCAGTGAAAGCGAAGAGTGGTTCAAAGGAACCGCCGATGCGATTCTCCAGTACCTCCGTTTCGTTGAGTCCTCGGATGCCGACTACGTTGCAATCTTTGGCGGCGATCACATCTACAAGATGGACATCACCCAGATGATAAACGCCCACCGCATGAACAGAGCCGACATTACCATTGCCGCGCTTGAAGTTCCGGCGGAAGAGGCCAGCCGCTTCGGCGTTTTTTCGGTGGACGACGATGCGCGGGTCATCGCCTTTACCGAGAAACCGGAAATACCGGAACCGATCCCCGGACGGGAAACCTG
This sequence comes from uncultured Geobacteraceae bacterium, assembly GCA_903930585.1. Lineage (GTDB taxonomy): Bacteria > Desulfobacterota > Desulfuromonadia > Geobacterales > Pseudopelobacteraceae > JACRCG01. The sequence continues at coordinate 21,136 of CAIYZD010000698.1, forward strand.
CCTTGCCTCCATGGGAAATTACATTTTTTCAACAAAGAAGCTGATCGACGTGCTGCTGGAAGGGAAAAAGCACCATGAAGATCTCGATTTCGGCAAGCATGTGATTCCGATGATGCTGGCGAGCAATGACCGGGTATTTGCCTACAATTTCAACGACAACCTGATCCCCGGCATGAAGTCGGAAGAGCGCGGCTACTGGAAGGATGTGGGTACGATCGATTCCTACTACGAAGCAAATATGGACCTGATCAATGTATCCCCGCAGCTGAATCTGTATAACTACAAATGGCCGATCCTGACCAATCAGGGCAATCTGCCGCCAGCCAAGACCGTGTTCGACGACAGTGACCGCCGGGGAGTAAACATCGATTCCTATGTGTGCGCCGGATGCATCACGAGCGGCAGCACCGTCAGGCGCTCCATTCTCGGACCGCTCTGCAAGGTTAACAGTTACAGCCTGGTGGAAGATTCGATTTTGTTTGAAAACGTCACCGTCGGGCGGCACGTCAAGATCAAGCGGGCAATTATCGATAAGGGCGTTGTCATTACCGACGGCTCGACAATCGGCTATGACATGGAGGCGGATCTGCGTAACGGCTACACCGTCACCGATTCCGGCATCGTTGTGGTACCACGTAAGGACAAGTAATCGTTTTGTAAAAATTCCGGAATACTAAAGGGACATCCCCGGCAGAGGATGTCCCTTTAGTAATTTTACCCGTTCAGCAGTATTTCAATTTTTGTCCTTGTCCATCTTCAGTGAAAACCGGCGGCTTGCCTCACCATAAGCTATTGCCACGACAGCGAGACCGAACCATTACCGGCATCTCCCGAACTACTGCCAACTGTTACAGTCAACGTTTGGCCAGCTGTTACATTGATAGAGCCTATTACTGTTGCGCCGACACCACCGCCTCCGACTGGCCCGGTATAGGCGTCGCCACCATTAGGCGCTCCACCGGTGCCGGTACTTGTAACACCGGCAACCCCGTTTGTAGAACCATTATTCGTAAATCCTGTCCCTAAAGAGTACGTACCATAGCCACCCCCAGCATATGGCCTTACACTCTGTCCACCCTTACCGCCTCCAGCAGTGGTAACAGACGGGCCAATGCTCAGAATACTATCTTGACCATCATAACCGGGTGCACCAGCATCATCATGATCACCACCTTCGCCACCGCCACCAATAAGATAGGCTACCGTGACTGTGGCATTGGTGGAGAATGTATGATAATAGGTACCCGGCGTGCTTGTTACGATTGAACCGGTATCGGAATTTGGAGAGGACGAGTTGATCGTATAGGTCTGGGATTTAGGCGTTTCAGCATTACCGGCGGTATCTATGGCAAAAAACTTCAGTGTCGTGCTGGCAGTTATCAGCAAAAACGTCGTATATTGCGACCAATTGGTTGTCTGTGTATTGCTAGTTGGAGCGCCATAAAGGTGTCGCGTCTTCATTATTCATGCGCCATAAAGGTGTCGCATGCGC
>CAIYZD010000699.1 GCA_903930585.1 uncultured Geobacteraceae bacterium
AGGCTAAAGTTACCTTACGCCTGGAAGAACAAGGGGGCGGTACTGGCGATGTACGGCTGTTCCTGAATGGTTCGGCGGTTGTGCTGGATAATGGGCGTGGGGTTAAAGTTGAAGGAACTAGCGATGGTGGAGCGGTGTATCGTAGTTACACCCTCAAATTGAGCAAAGGACGGAATACTATCCGCGCTATTGTCTTTAATGCTGATAACACCATGCAGAGTAACCCTGTTGAACATGATATTACCACCACTTTTGCTTCCATCCGCAAGCCGACCCTTCATGCCTTGGTAATAGGCATACAGGAATTTAAAAATCCCAAGCTGGAACTAAAGTATTCCGTAGCCGATGCCGCACTGTTTGCTGATACGCTACAAAAGGGAGCTTCTGAATTGTTTGAGGATGTGAAGATTACGCGTCTGACCTCAAAAGAGGCCACCAGCAAGGAAGCAATTATTGCCAGTTTTGAGAAATATCGAACACTCAGCCCTGATGACCTGTTTGTCCTTTACGTTGCCAGTCATGGCTCGGTGGATGACGGTGAGTATTACCTGATCACCTCCAACGTGGGAGCACTCAGTACTAAGAAGCTGAAGAACGATGCCTTGAGCCAAACAGAGCTGAAGGGACTGGTCGCCAATATTCCCTCTACTAAAAAAATGATCATTATTGATACCTGCAACGCCGGTAAACTGGGCGAAGCCATGCAGATGGCCATGATGACTCGCGGCATGAGCGAGGACACAGCCATGAAGGTGCTTTCCCGCGCTGTTGGCTCCACAATCCTTTCTGCTTCGACTTCATTGCAGGAGGCTCTGGAAGGGTACAAAGGTCACGGTCTGTTTACCTGGGCGCTGGTAGAAGGGATGCTTGGCAACGCGGATAAGGGCAAAAGCGGTTTTATCAAAACCACCGATCTGGCAACGTATGTTGAAGATGAAGTACCTGCGTTGGCTGAAAAGGTTTACAACAAAGCTCAGTATCCAACTGTCTCAATCAGTGGTCAGGGGTTCCCGGTGGGGCGGGTTTTGAGATGATGGTGCCTCCAATGGGTAAACAAAATGTTCATACGTTTATAACTGTTTTGACTAATCTTAAGGAGATGATAAGAAACATCTCTTCATTCCTTGTAATAGTCTCGATCATAGCTTTATCCAATATAGCTGTTGCTGATGGCCGAGGTATATCCGTGATCGAGAAGAACAGCGAAGGCAGCAAACGTATCGCTTTGATTATCGGTAATAGCCACTACCTACATACAGGTCGTCTGGCCAACCCGGCCAACGATGCCCGTCTACTGGCCAGTACTCTGAAAGAGGTCGGTTTCGAAATCTATGGCGGTGGTGCCATCGTAGACCTTTCTCGCGATAAACTGCTGGAGATACTCGAATCCTTTGGTGACAGTTTGGGCAAGGGAGATATTGCACTTTTTTTCTACGCTGGCCACGGCATGCAGGTTAAAGGGGAAAACTTTCTTGTGCCGGTAGACGCCAACATCAAGTCCGAGTCCGAGGTCCGCTATAAAGCTGTGGAGGCCGGACTGCTGCTGGCCAAGATGGAGGCTGCCCGCAACCCACTCAATCTGGTGATCTTGGACGCTTGTCGCAACAATCCTTTTGCTCGTAGTGTCCGTTCGGCAGGTAGCGGCCTAGCCGCCGTCAACGCTCCGGTCGGGACTCTGGTGGCTTATTCCACTGCTCCGGGTACAGTAGCCGAGGATGGCAATGGCGATAACAGTGCCTATACTACGGCACTAGCCAAAGCAATTAAGAAACCGGGGCTAAAGGTTGAGGATGTCTTTAAAGAGGTGCGACGTGCTGTGCTAGCAGCCACCGGCGGTAAACAAAACCCGTGGGAGAATACCTCGCTTGTTGGCAATTTTGTATTTTTAGAGAATGCTACCTTTAACGTCCCGTTGACGGTTGTACAGCAAAGAGACGACTCAGACCGGGAAGCGTATGAAATAATTAAAAATAGCAGTGATATTTTGGATTTCAGAGATTTTTTAGAGAAGTTTCCTTCCAGCCCCTATGCCAAAACAGCTAGAATAAAGTTACGGCAATTGGAAAAAGAAGGAGCCAAGGTGAAAACAGATACCGAAGCCAGGTCTGAACTGGTGCGATTAGAACGGGAGAAGGAAGAGGCAAACCGTCGAATGCGCGAGGCCGATGAAAGGGCGCGCCAAGCCGAAGCGGCCGCTTACAAGGCGCGGACGACTACGACAAGACCAATGCCCGCACCTTCAATAAAGGTGACCGAGACAAAACCGCAAACCAACTTGATTCTAGAAGCGAACGATCGATCCCAAGTTGACACAAATAGCGAAAAACTAATGAAAAGTGGAGAGGTGGCAGAGCAAAATAGTTTGATTTGGACAGATCAGCAATCCGGACTGATGTGGGCAAAAAATGCAAACCTTGCAGGGAAAAAGATGAAGTGGAACGATGCCATGGAATGGGTGAAACAGCTTAATTACGGTGGTTACAGCGACTGGCGTATGCCAACTAAAAATGAACTTGCGTCTTTCGCAAAGCGAGGTGATCGTTGGTTCAAAGCAATTGGTTTTCATAATCTGCAGTATACCAATTACTGGACGTCCAGTACGATTGCAGGCGATACAGACAAAGCATGGTTTGTTAGTCTTGGCAATGGATTTAGCAGCGTACGTAACGACTTCTATAAGAGTTGGAACTTAGGTGTATGGCCAGTGCGAGCAGGTAAGTAGTATATACAGAGAGACCAAGAAGTTGTAGGGTCGATCTTGATATGAGACCGTAAGACGGAGAAGATTTATAT
>CAIYZD010000700.1 GCA_903930585.1 uncultured Geobacteraceae bacterium
CTACGCAACGTCACCGTTTCCTCCAACCGCTTGTTCCTCAAGAATTTCCTTGAAAAGTCCCTATCCTCTTACGGCACGTATGTCGTCTACCTGAATGGCGCCACCATGACCCCAAAGCAGATAACTGCCAGGCTCAAAGCTCTCGACGACCTGATCTGGGCCGAGATGCGCGCTCCCGTCAAAAACGACGCCGCTAAGGTTCTGGCCTGCTCAAATGTCGAGAAAATGAGCCCGGATTCCAGAGATGCCATCAACGATGTCATCAAAACGAGCCGCTCAACCGGCATCACCATCCTTCTCTCATGCAAAGAAACTGCGCTTATGCCTGCCACGAACTGTGCCCTTTTGCTCCACCTCGATGATGCGCCTGCCGCCGCTGGCGAGCCGATGTTCTTCAAGCTTCAGCGCGAATACAACGAAAGCAAGGACCAGCTCACTTCTTCCCCCTCTATTTTGACCGACTCTACAGAAACTGAATAAAGCTGAACAAAAGTAGCTGAATAAAAGCCAACCAAAGCCCCTCCCCCACGCTGGCAAATGCCGATTAAGCGGGGTTCTGGGGTCAATAAACTTTTCTTGGCTCGGTTTCAGCTTTTATCAGTCCCTATTCGCCACCCACTTAACAATCAACCGGCCGGGGGAGCTTGCGGCACCACATAAAGGACACCACCATGGCAACAAACTCAAATAGCTCCATCGCACCGCAAGAAGTTACCATCCCGGTAACCGTCTCTTTCCAGCTCTTCCCAAAGTTCAACCAACCGATCGGCGACAATAACTGGGTCTCGTTATCTGTCAAAGGCCCTGACGGGAAGGTATTTACTGCCTCTGGCAAAATTCCAGTCGAGTTTAAAAAAGTGAAATTAATGGGAAGAAAAATCCAGATCACCGGTAATTTTTCTACCTACAGTGGTAAGCAGGTTTTCAACTGGACGTCTGTTGAGATAATCCGGCCCAACGATAAGCTGGCCTACCTTGTTGATATTTTAAAGACCGGCAAAGGTGCGGCCGCGGAGATGATCAGTAAGTTTGGTGACGAACTGTTTACCGTTATCGAAAAACAGTCCCACCGGTTGCTCGAAATTAAGGGGATCTCGGCAAAGAAACTTGAGAAAATCCGTAAGTCTCACGAAATGTACCAGAAGACCGGCGCCCTGAGCCGGGCACTGGCAAACCTTGACGTATCACCAAATCTGAAGCTCCGGATTGGAGAATATCTCGGCAACAATGCCGCAGATCTTATCGCAGCAAATCCATACCGCATAGTTATGACGCCGCGTATAACGTCCTCGATGTCGTTCAATCAGCTAACTAATTTCGCCTGGTCGTGCGAAGTGCCTGAGAAATTCAACGACTGGGTTCAGCGCGCTCGCGCCGCCGTAATCTGGGCTACTTCTGCAATCGCAGATAAAACAAGGTCAACCGTAGCCTCGGAGCAGGACATTATCGATGAATGTTTGGGTAGAGAAACATACGAAAATGAATCTATCCGTCAAGACGCAATCGAAGGTCTGGTACCTGACCTGAATCTTGATTACATCCAAGCAGCAATCAAAGCAGTCAAAAATGAGCAGATCGTAGAGATGGTGGCAGGCTTTGCCTCAGCGCACAATCACTCTATTGAGCACGAAATCTTTGACTATTTTTTAGCTCGCAGGAACGCCAAACGTTCCGCAGTGATGAATGATGCCGATCTTGCTGAATACATAGAGATGAAATCAAGCGAAATGAAAGTTGATTTTTCAGTAGATCAGGCCGCAGCTATCCGTCTTGTAGCATCCGGAGAGTCCTGTATTGCTATCTCAGGTTATGCCGGCACAGGTAAGTCAACCGTGGCAAAGGCACTACTCGGGATACTTGACGACGATAAGCGGAAAAAAGCGGGCAATCCCACCAAAATAATCTGCCTCGCCCTCTCCGGCGTTGCAAGCGATAGAATCAGTAAGGTATCCGGATTCCCGGCCCAAACCATTCACTCCGCCCTCGTGTGGATTCCCGCAAGCGACGATGAGGTGGGTGGGTTCCTACATAACCGCTTTAATCCGCTTGATTACGATGTCGTGCTGGTTGACGAGGCTTCCATGATCGATGCCCCGCTCTTTCGTGACCTGCTTGATGCAATAGCTCCCCGGACGAAGATAATTATTCTCGGCGATGACGCCCAGCTGCCTCCGATCGGTAACGCTTCCGTGTTTTGCGACCTGTTGCAGTCAAAGCTTATGCCAGTCGTACATCTGGAGAAGATCTGGCGCCAAAGTGAAAGCTCCGTGCTGACGACCTTTGCAGAGAGCATTCGTTACGGCAAGGTGCCGGAGGGTTACCTTGAGCCCGGTTATTCGGATTTCGAATTTCGTCAAAAATCATTTCC
>CAIYZD010000701.1 GCA_903930585.1 uncultured Geobacteraceae bacterium
AGATGGGTCCTGCAGGAATTAAGGAACATATAGAAACACTTGTGAGATAATAAAAGGTAACCAGTCTTCAGTCTCCAGTTACCAGAAAATAAAAAACATGAAATAAAAAAAACTGGCAGCTGGTAACTGGATACTGGCAACCAAAAACAAGAAATAACAACAAACAGGAAAATATAGAAAATCATAAATCGAATATATATGTCGACAAATAAAGAAAAATTAAAGCTTGCAATTTACTGGGGTGCTGCATGTGGTGGTTGCTGTGTTTCAGTACTTGATGTGCATGAAAAGATATTAGACATTGCTGCTCTGGCAGACATAGTTTTCTGGCCCATAGCCACAGACTTTAAATACAAGGATGTAGAGGCAATGGCTGACAAAAGCATTGACCTTACATTGTTCAACGGAGCTGTGCGCAACTCAGAGAACGAGCATGTGGCAAAGCTTCTCCGTCAGAAGTCAAAGGTGATGGTAGCCTATGGCTCATGTGCATGCAGTGGTGGAATCCCCGGGCTGGCAAACTTTTCCAGCAAGGAAGAGCTTATGCGCCGTGTATATGAGGAATGCGAGTCGAACGACAATCCGAATAAAGTAAGACCTCAGCCGCATAATGATGTGAAGGAAGGAAAGCTTGAGATACCAACGATGTATAATGACGTGATGACACTGAACCAGGTGATAGACGTGGATTACTATCTGCCCGGCTGTCCTCCTCAGAGCGAAAGGCTTGTGGAAGTGTTTATGCTTATAGCCGAAGGCAAGGAGCTGCCGCCAAAGGGATCTGTGGTAGGTGCCACCGACAGGGCTCAGTGTGAAGACTGCGAAAGGAAAAAATCAACAACAGAACGCAAGGTTAAGCGTTTCTACCGTCCATGGCAGATACAGGACGATGGCGAGACATGCTTTATGGAACAGGGGCTTATCTGTATGGGCTCAGCTACAAGGGCAGGCTGTGGCGTACGCTGTGTGAAAGGCAATTCTCCATGCGGTGGCTGCTATGGTCCACCATCTGGCATCATTGACCCGGGAGCAAAGATACTTTCAGCAGTATCAACTCTTATCGACAGCATTGACGAAAAAGAGATACAGGAAGCTATTGACACTATCGACGACCCTGCAGGAACTTTCTATAAATTCTCCCTGCCCGGCTCGATACTTAGAAGGAAAATGAATTAATAAATAGTACAGCGTATCGCGTATCTGGTATTGCGTACAAACTAAAATAGACAAAGACAAGGACTAAGACTAAGAAATTACAAATGAACAAATGACGAGTGAACAAATGAACTTTCTAACAACTATCAACTAAAAATAGACTTTGTGTTCTTAGTGAAATTTACTTAGTGCACTTAGTGGTAAAAAATTATTATTTGAATTTAACTTTTGATTTTTGACTTTTAACTTTTAACTTAATATGAAACAGTATACCATCGACCCAGTAACACGCCTTGAAGGACATGGAAAGATCGATATCTTCTGCAACGACGAGGGCGACGTTGACAATGTATATTTCCAGGTTCCTGAGCTTCGTGGCTTTGAAAAATTCTGCGAAGGCAGAAGGATAGAAGACGTGCCAAAGATCGTCACAAAGATATGCGGCGTATGCCCCGGCTGCCACCACATGGCTGCAGGCAAGGCTGTAGACATGGTTTTTGGCGTTGAGCCAACTCCCACTGCTAAAAAGATACGCGAGCTGTTCTACATGGCTCATTTCGTTCACAGCCATATAGCGCATTTCTATGCACTTGGCGCACCTGACTTTGTATTGGGACCAGATGCTCCAGCTGCAGAAAGGAATATCCTCGGCGTGATAGCCAAGGTAGGAGTGGAGACCGGCAAGGAAGTGATTAAGCAGAGAAGGATAGCCCAGGAAATACAGGCATTGCTTGGTGGACATCAGACACATGTTGTCCTCAATGCACCTGGTGGAGTAAACAAAGGACTCAAGGAAGCCGAGCGTCTCGACATAGTTGAAAAGGCTAAGGGCTTTGTGGAATTCTCCAAATTTTCTTTAAAGATATTCAATGATATAGTTCTTGCAAACAAGACCTATGTCGACCTTATCGTCAACGGACCTTATTCATTAAAGCTCCATTCAATGGGTCTTGTAGATGCCAATAACAAGGTGAATTTCTACGACGGAAAAGTAAGGGTTGTCGACACACTGGGCAAGGAACTTTACAAATACTCTCCAAGAGAATACCGCGATTACGTAGCTGAACGCGTAGAGCCATGGACATACCTCAAGTTCCCTTACCTGAAAAAGATCGGCTGGAAGGGCATGGTAGAAGGTCAGGATTCCGGCGTTTACCAGGCAACTCCGCTGTCAAGGCTTAATGCTTCCGACGGAATGGCAACTCCTATTGCACAGATAGAATACGAGCGCATGTACAGCACACTTGGCGGAAAGCCGGTTCATGCCACTCTCGCTATGCACTGGGCACGTCTGGTCGAATTAATGTATGCATCCGAGCGTTGCCTCGAGCTTGCAATGGACAAAGATATCTGCTCAACCGACCTTAAGACAAAGATTGACAAAATAGTTGGCGAAGGTGTGGGTATTGTCGAGGCACAGCGCGGCACACTAACACATCATTACTGGACTGACGAAAAGGGTCTTGTCACAAAGGCAAACCTTATCGTGGGAACAACAAATAACAATGCAGCTATCTGTATGTCACTTAAGAAGGCTGCACAGGGACTGATAAAGAAAGGCACTGTAGTTAACGAAGGTATCTTGAACATGATAGAGATGGCATTCCGTGCTTACGACCCATGTTTTTCCTGCGCCACTCACAGTCTGCCAGGCCAGATGCCAATGATATTATCTCTACGTGACAAAGAAGGAAACATAACTCAATCCCTCAAACGCGACTAGGAATTTATCCCCTCTTGAGAACTTAGCGAAGCGATCTCACGAGCTCCTTTAAAGCTATAGTTTTGCGAGTACTGGCAAGGGGTGTGTAAATCCCCTCTAGAGAGGGGTTAGGGGAGTGTTATTTAGGGGAGTGTTATTTGCACGCAAACAATTATTTCAAATTTCAATATTTCAAAGGCTTCAAAAGTATTATTCTTTTGAAGCCTTATTATTTCCATTCAATTACAAATTACCCAATTACTAAATTACTAATTTATTTCCGTGGACTGTGGTCAGTGGACTGTAGACTCTTTACTCAGTAATTTCATAATTGTTTCAAGCGCGGGGATTATTCTTCGCACTTTTTTTGCCTCTTATCTTTTATCGCATTTCTGTGGACCGTGGTCCGTGGACTGTCGACTTTTTAGTATTATTACAAATTGTCAATTGTCAATTATCCATTGTCAATTATTAAACGCCTGTCCTTTTTTATTGTTGAATACTGATAACTGACAACTGTAAACAGATTACTGAACACAGACAACTGGTAACTATTTTTATCTTATCTCTGTGAACCTCTGTGTCTTCTCAGTGTCACTCAGTGAAATAGGTTTTTGAATTTTTCCAGTTTC
>CAIYZD010000702.1 GCA_903930585.1 uncultured Geobacteraceae bacterium
ATGACACATGGTCACTTGTTATTATGCGTATCCCCATTAAAATTATTAATCATGGGATTCCATTCGCTACAGTACCTCGGGGTCGCCTCACGAAACGGATTATAAAGTACGTTAGCGTAAATTTATCAAATTTCATCGTGCTAGAATCCGATATATGGTAGCGGGATGAGTTTTGAACGTTTCTGCGACCTTCTTAACCGAGTTCCCTTTTTCTAAAAGGCTCTTAATTGCATCTATTTGTTCAGAGCCTAGTTTTTGTGGCCTTCCAAACTTCACCCCTCTTTTTTGAGCTGCTAATCTACCGCTGCTGGTTCTTTCCACGATTAGATCTCTTTCAAATTCAGCGATACCTGCAAATACAGTTAAAATCATTTTTCCTCCAGACGTGGTAGTATCTGCCCATGTTTCTGATAAAGATCGAAAACTGGCCTTTGTCCCAGCAATTTGGTCACAAATGGCCAGTAAATCTCTGGTAGACCTGGCCAGCCGATCTAATTTCCAAACAATAACCTGATCATCGTGGCGTAATTGTTCCAGCATCCGTAAAAGCTCTGGACGTTTCAAATGCGTTCCTGAAACTTTTTCTTTATAGATTTTTTCACATCCAGCTTTATTAAGTTCTTGAAGTTGTATTTCAAGATTCTGGTCTGTTGTGGAAACCCTGGCGTATCCAATTTTCATAAACAGTAGTATTTCTTTGAATATATTCTGCAAACATCGCAAAAGTTATTGCAAAATACTTTAATTATGCAAATAATATTTGCGAAACACAAAACCTATTTAAATAAGCGTTTTAGGCACACGGTAGATGGCTTCGCAAAACTTACAACTTTTGCAAATATATAATTATGCCAAGACGTAGGATTTTATCGGATATTGAACGCAATAGTCTCTTAGTGATTCCGGAAAACCAAGAAGATTTGATTCGTTTATACACTTTGAGCGAACTAGATTTTTCATTAATAAACCAATATAGTCGAGGGAGAGTAAATCGTTTAGGGTTTGCTGTGCAACTTTGTTACATGAGGTATCCAGGAATAATACTTCCTGTGTCCCAGCACCCTGATTTTCATTTATTACAACTTATTAGCTCTCAGCTGACAATTTCCCCAGAAGCATGGGAAGATTATAGTGAGCGTGCAGCAACCAGACGAGAACACCTTTTAGCCATACAATCCATTTTTGGTTTCAGGACATTTTCAATGAATTATTATAAACCTGCTGTACAAAACCTTGAAACCACGGCTTTGCAGACTGATAAAGGAATCGTATTGATTAGAGAACTCATTGAAAGTTTTCGCAATCAAAAAATTCTACTTCCTTCCATCAATGTCATAGAACGTATTTGCGCTGAAGCCATAACCCAAGCGGAACGGCGTATTTATACATCTCTCACAGAGAGCTTGTCAACGGAACAGAAAGGACAGCTTGATGCACTGTTATTGATGTATGGCAATAGTAAAATAAGTATTCTGATGTGGCTACGACAATCACCGGCAGCATACAATGCCAGGCATATGCTTGAACATATTGAACGACTCAATACAATCAAAGAGCTGAAGCTTCCGGCAAATTTAGAAAAAAGGGTTCACCAAAACAGATTATTAAAACTTTCAAGGGAAGGAGGGCAAATGACAGCTCAACACTTAGATGATTTAGAAATTACAAGGCGACACGCTACCCTCTTGGCTATTGTGCTGGAAGCCAAGGCTACCTTGATAGATGAAATAGTGGATATACACGACCGGATCATAGGCACATTGTTTAGTCGTGCAAAATATTCCCATCAGCAAGAATTTCAGCGGTCTGGCAAAGCGATCAATGATAAAGTGAGACTGTATTGGCGCATCGGAAATGCATTGTTGGAAGCTAAACAGACTGGAGAAGACCCTTTTTCTGCAATAGAATCAATAATATCGTGGGATGAATTTATACAAAGCATAACTGAAGCACAACGTTTAAGCAAATCAGAATCATTTGATTATTTACATCTTGTAAGCAACCACTATTCACAAATACGTCGTTACGCACCAGCATTTCTTGAAGCCCTTCAACTAAATGCAGCCCCGGCCGCCAAGGATATTCTTCAGGCTGTCGATGTCCTTAAAAAACTAAATATCAATAACACACG
>CAIYZD010000703.1 GCA_903930585.1 uncultured Geobacteraceae bacterium
CATCAACTATCCGCTCGGTGGTTCGGGTGCCATTCCAAAAGCATTATGTCAAGGTATTGAAAAGTCCGCATCTTATTGGGCGGCACAAATTCCAGGGGGCTCTCCGGCGTACATGCATTTGGGAAATAGCTGAAAATAAATTCTTAAATAGCACGAAATCCAACTTTAAACTATTGGTTTTTCTAAAAACAGCTTTCAAATGCAAGGGTGATTCAGTCTATTACTTATCTGCGGTAATCCCTTCGATTTCATACTGAAATGCCAGAAGATCATCTTGAAGTTGCGAAATTAGTCCTGTTGCGTCATTAAGCCGCCCCTCCCGCGCGTGGGTCTCTATGGCGGCGGCCTTTTTCATTATCTGACAGGCGGAAATGTTACCCGCCGCCCCCTTGATTGTATGAGCCTGAATCCGCACCTGGTCGCCGTCCCCCCGCTCTGCGGCGGACACAAGCGCCTCCATGTAACCTGCGACATTTCGGGTAAACATCTCTATGAACCGCCCCAGCATATCCTCACGTCCGCCAAGACGCTCAAGCAACTCGGCTTTATCGAACACCGGCAACGTTTTCTCGGGAGGTACCGGTTGTATCTCACCTGCCGGACACTCCGGATTTGACTCAATAGCCTGACTTTCCTGGCTGTACGATTGTCGCTCCGGTACCAGCTGATTGATCGTTGCCAGGATATCTGCAGCACGGGCCGGCTTGGAAAGATAGGCATCCATATCTGCGGCCAGACACTTTTCCCGATCACCCTGCATGGCATACGCGGTCATGGCGACGATCGGAGTGCGCACCAGATCCCGCGCCTGCTCAAGGTTGCGTATTTCCCGAACAGCGCCATAGCCGTCCAGAATCGGCATCTGCATATCCATAAAAACAATATCAAACCGCTCGTGCGAAAAGCGGTCAACCGCTTCCCTCCCGTTTTCTGCCAGACATATCTGATGTCCCTGCTTTTCGAGTGTCGCTCGCAGCAACTCCCGATTGATCTCAACGTCATCCACAACCAGAATAGTACAGCGGGAATGACTTTCCCGGACGCTGTGACGAGTTACCAGATCCGCGGGTTGCTGTTTTCCGCTGACGATGGCCGTAAGAGTATCATATAACTCATCCATCACGATCGGCTTGGTCAGATACCCCTCAATACGGAGGTCACGGCATCTGTTGGCATCACCGCGCGTCCCGGAGCTGGGCATGACAAGAATCTGAACCGTGTCATAATGCTGTTGCTGCCGTACTCTGGCAGCCAGTTCCCAACCATCCATATCAGGCATGTTGATATCGGCCAGCAGAATCCGGGGGAGGTTGCCGGCAGCAGAGAGTTGCGCCAGTTTAGCGACAGCTTCGGCAGCATCACTGGCAATGGTTACAGACATTCGCCACCGGGCAAGAAATTCGTTCAGCATCTGGCGGTTGATGGCGTTATCATCGACAACCAGTGCGGAAACACCCTCCAGACTTTCTGCAGACAGTGAGATTTCCGATGAAATATCCTGAAGACCGAACAGGGCAGTAAAGCCGAAACAGCTCCCCTGTCCTGGAGTACTGGTAACACCGATAGTACCCCCCATCAGCATAACCAGTCGCTTTGAAATCGAAAGTCCGAGTCCGGTGCCGCCAAACTGTTTGGTCGTCGAAGCGTCTCCCTGCTCAAACGCGTCAAAAATACGCTCCTGCTGCTCCGGAGAAATACCGATCCCATTGTCTGTAACATCAAACCTGATACACGCTCCTTCCATAGACTGCTCGTCAAGGCTGATGATTATGCTGATTTCACCCTTCGCAGTAAATTTTACGGCATTACCGACCAGATTGATCAAAATCTGACGTAACCGGCCGGGATCACCGATCAGAGCGTCCGGGACATCCGGCTCAACACTGAACACCATTTCAAGCCCTTTTTCAATGGCCCGAGTGGACAATGACCGCAGTGTCTGCCCCACCATGCTCCGAAGGTGAAAAGATGACATATCGAGGTCAATACGCCCCTCTTCTATTTTTGAAAAGTCCAGAACATCATTTATAATCGAGAGGAGATTATCGGCAGACGTTTTAACCGAACGTAAATAGTCAATCTGCTCACGGTTCAGGTCGGTATCAAGCACCAGATCGGTCATACCGATGATTCCGTTCATCGGGGTGCGGATCTCGTGACTCATGTTGGCGAGGAATTGCGATTTTGCGCGGCTTGCATTTTCTGCGACATCCCTGGCATGTTTCAACTCTTCAACACTCTCTCTAAGCTCGGCAGTCTGCTCCTCGACCTGTCGTTCGAGTCCTTCCCGATATTCAGCCAGCTGCCAGTCCCGCTCCTCAATTTCGGAGAGCATTTCGTTGAATCCGTCAGCCAAATGTGCCAGTTCTACAACGATGCCTATCTCAGCCCGTAGCTTATAATTTTTGGTGCTGGTCACCTCTTCCATGGTGGTGGTGAGTGCCAGAAGCGGTTTTGTCATAATCAGCCCCAATCGTCTGGCAAGCATGAAGGAACCAAACATCGAAAACAGCAATATCACTGCACCGATACCAAATGAGGTCTGCAACTTGTTTAGAAAGAGCGCACTGTCAAGTTCCAGCAGGATATCTCCCAACTTCACGCCGTCATGGATGATGGGCCGACTTACCTTCGGGCGTATAACAAAAAGAGTTTCATGTATCTCCTGCCTGATCCGTTTGAGGCGGCGCTCGATATCAGCTGGCATATGTCCCCGGTTTTCCCGCACATAACAAGCAACAACCTTTCCCTGTGCATTCAGGACAAACAGTTGTGTGATAGTTGGGTCCGCTTCCAGGGACTGCAGGCTTTTTTGAATGGCCGCGTCATCTTCAAAGACCAGAGCCGCTGAAATTTCGGCAGCAATGATGTCTGCCAGGGCGCCAAGCCGTACCCTGCTGTCGTGGTTAAACGATATATATTCAGAAACCAGGGAACTGCCCTGAGATAAGCAGAGTATGACAGTGCAAACCAGCATGATTGCCAACCGCTGCTGTCCAAGAAAAGTGTTGGTATATTTGAAAATGTCATTAAGCCAGATCATGTATTACCACCATCGTCATTTTATAACATCATTGGCCAGCTTCAGGATCTGGCTGCTGAAAGAGATGCCTGCCGATCGGGCTGACACAAGGTTCAGGTCATAGGTAATCTTGTTATTAATGGAAAGAAGGGAGACCATCCCTCCATGTTTTGCAAAGTCGCGTATGTCGCTGATTGTCATGATCCCCAAACGATGGGCCTCTGGCAACAGGCGCTGCAGGCGATATCGCTCCGAAGCGGCGATAAACAGTACCTGACAACCGTCGGACTGGGCGATATCCTGTATGGTGACTATTGAAACCTGACGGTTCTTGATCTTTCGCTCTTTCATCGTTTCAAGGACGTCGTGCAGTGGAGTCTCGCCGATGATACAGACCTTGAAGGATTGGAATCTGGCGGCAGAAGCGGGCCAATCGGCAAACATCGGTAAGTTCAGTAGATAGCTTGCCTTAACCTTGAATTCCTGGAGAGTATCGGCACCGCAGATCCCGACGGTCAGGGCAAACAATGAAATCATAAGAAAAAATATGGAGAACAGCTTTTGTCGCATGGTCAGAACCGGTACGTTGCTTTGACACGGAAGGTGATGCCATCCTGCTGAATACTGCGCAGGGATTCTGAAAGGCTATTGGTCTGTTCGGAACCAACCGGCAGGGCATAACGTCTGCCTAACAGGTTATAGATTGAGGCCGAGAGATCAAGTCCATTCAGCAGATCTCGGTTTACAAGCGTCAAGTTGACGATGGCAGCTCCGGCTATCTTGTCTCCGATGCTGTTTAGACGTGAACTGTCATATGACGTTTCAATGGTGGCGAAACTTTTATCGAGTGGAAGAGGCGCTGTCAGGGACGCCTTTGCCAGACTGCCGGGTGAATTTGCGGGAGTTTGGGCGCTTTCCTGATTTGTACTCTCCTGGTAGCAGTAGCTGAGGCGCCCACTGTAACCATTTTCCCATTTCCCCTCGACCTGCAGTTCAACTCCTTTCGTATCCAATCGGCTCTGGTTCATGAAAACGGAAAGGGTGTCAGCAGGATCAATAACCTGGCCCAGCTGGTTTTCAATGCGGGAGTAGTAGGCAATTGCCGTAGTCTTGATGTTGTTACCGATAAATTGATCCCAGCCAAGCTCCATGGTGCGAATCTTCTCCGGTTTAAGGTTTGTGTTTCCTTTAATGCCGACCTGATCGCTGTAATACTGTTCATAGGCGTTGGGTGCGCGAAAAGCTTCGCCGTAGGAAAGGCGCAGTACGGTCGCATTCAGTGGTTTCCATATCAGAGCAGCCCTGGGGTTGGTGGTACCGCCGAAGTTGTCGTAGTGATCGAAACGCAGACCAGCGTTCAGGATCAGTTTGTCCAGAATGTGGTATTCGTCCTGCAAATAATATCCTTGGACAAAGCTGTGATGGTTGTCGTCAAGAACCCTGCGGGGGGTCGGGTTAATGTCAGCATTTTGTTGCAGTTCATTGAATTGCCAACGATGTTCCATCCCGAGTGTCAGGAGATGGTTACCTATCGATTTGGACCCATAAAGATCGCTGCCGATCCATTCGGCTACCGTGTTGTCGCGGTTGAGAGTGCGTATACCGGCATTGTCCAGAGGGTAGTCGCCTCTGTACTCGTAACGGTTATACGTCAGGCGGGCATTAAGGTCGGCCCAGCTGTCGTGCCCGTTGTAGCTGAGTCCAAGCAGCGTATGACGGTCACTGGTTTTTTCGCCGGGATCGTTGAAAACGGAGTAGAAGGAGGCGGTGGGGATGGTCTTGTCCCTGTCTTGGTGTAGCAGCAGCAGAGACACGTCCCGCCAGGCAACCTTGGTTAATAAGTCCCAGGACTTTTCACCATCCAGTCCCTGGGCGATGCCGCCGTTCGTGGCAGCGTATTCCGGAAACGAGAGGTTCTGTTTGCCGGCACTGTCGCGGTAGCTGCCGGAGAACAGCAGATCAACTCCGTTCGTCAGTTTGCCGCCGCCAGTGACTCGACCCGTCCCGGCATTGTAACTGCCGCCGGAGGCGGAGAGTTCGCCACCTTTGAGATCCTTTCCGCTACGGGTAATAACATTGATGACTGCCAGGAAGGCGTTGGTACCGTAGAGAGAAGAACCTGGGCCACGGATAACCTCAATCCTTTCGATCAGATCAATATCAACCGGGAAGTCGCTGCCAACGGGCGCTTGCTCAAAGACTGCGTCATTCAGGCGGTGGCCATCCACGAGTACCAGCAGACGGGTGCCATAGTCCCCGAGAGGGCTGAAACCACGCAACCCGACAAAGCTGTAGGCACGGTTGTAGGTGGTATAGAAACCGCGTACCGAGTTCAGTACTTCGGCCATTGTGCGGTAGCCGCCTTTGCGGATGTCATCGGCTGTAACGATGGAAATTGAGGAAGGCGCATCACTAAGTTCCTGCTGGTACTTGCTGGCACCAATGACGGTAGTGACTTCGGTGTTCATCAGTTGTTCAAGAGAGGTAATATCCGGTGAGAGCGCAGCATGTTGCTCACAGTAACCTGGAGCCGGCATGATCAGCCGAGTCAGAAATAGAACAATGACGATGAGATGTTTACGCATATCGGGCCACCTGTTAATTGTTTATTTACCGGATATTATTACTCTACGAAAATTGTGTGAAACTTAAATAGAATTCGCGTCGAAATTATGTCGAGAGTCGCATGCAGCTTATCTGTTGGTAGAATCAATTTTGATTAGCTTCTTCATAATGATTTAGACCGAACCACAATAATTTTACAACACATATTTTACAACATAAGGAGGCCTCAACGATGCGATGGTTCAATAATCTGAAGATTGGCACAAAGTTACTTTCCGGGTTCATCTTTGTAGCAATCATCGCCGGAGCTATTGGCTTTATCGGTATTAATAAAATTCATCAGATTGATGATGACGTGCTCTGACAACAGCAAACATTCCCTAAACAAAAACCTTCAAGTACGTTTGACAAAACCCGAGCGTACGGTAATATAATCAATCCCATTCATGAAATTGGCCTGTTTCAATCCCCGATTTCTCTGTCAAATCAAATTAAAGTTACTATGCGCCTAAGCGCCTACTGCAAGTTATAGAGGTACCGCCCATGGATCCATGCGACCACAATAAAATCCGTCAACTGTTTGATGAATACCTGGAGATGTACTCTACCCGTGATGATCGGCTTACTACATACTTTAGCAATAATTTTTCCGGTTTTACCGGAGGTGGCGATAATATTGTTAAAGATCGGAAAGAGTGGGTAGCAGTCACTCGTCAGGACTTTGACCAGGTTAAGGAACCTCTCCGAATAGAACTAACGGACCTGGCAATACAGCCACTGTCTGATACGATTGCCGTGACCACGGGATTTTTTCACATTCACCTCCCAATTGAAGACCAAATTCTATCTCGGGAGACAGCACGTCTAGTGTTGATCTTCCGAAAGGAATCTGATGATTGGAAAATCGCGCATAGCAGTATATCCATTCCTTACAGCCTCGTTGGTGATGGTGAAGTATATCCTATGAAGGAGCTTGTGAGTCGCAATCAGAATTTGGAAAACTTGATTGCTGAACGAACGACCCAGCTTTCCGATGCAAATGACATGCTGCAGCTGACAAACGAAGCACTGGAAAGAGAGATAATCGAACATAAACAGGCCGAAGAGTCACTCAAAGAAAGAGAAGAGTTGCTGTCAATGACGCAACAGATTGGACATACAGGCTCGTGGGTATACAATCTTGAAACCAATAAAATATGGGGGTCAGCTGAAGGGCTCCGCATATTCGGGTTTCCTCCTGTTGCCGGAGATTTTAATATTGATGAAATTGAAGCATGCATTCCGGAACGGGAGCGTGTTCACCAGGCACTAATCAACCTGATTCACAACAACCAAGAATATAATCTTGAGTATTCAATTATACCCGCAAACGGTTCTCAACAAAGGGAAATAGTTTCTGTCGCCAGACTTGAAAATGATCGGGAGGGGAAACCGCAAAAAGTTCTGGGCTTCATTCAGGATATTACCGAGCGCAAA
>CAIYZD010000704.1 GCA_903930585.1 uncultured Geobacteraceae bacterium
AGTGCCACTTGACGAAATTTACATCGGTAACACGCTGTAACAGCGAGTGTTTTTAATTACAGTGTCAAAAATGGGCTACCATCCTGGCCAGAATAATGCCGAATGTGATACGGGCAGAGTAGTTCTTTAGATCATATGGCAACATAATGAGGTTCTCCTTTTCATGAGAGCGACACGCCTCCACGAAAGGAGATTCCCCTTGGGGAGCGTGAATTGCCCCCTGTGGGTGGTTAAATTATTCAGCAAGTAATTTGACTTCAAGCTTGACGAACCCGGCCTTCGGTTTCGTTACCTGCTCATAGATGTCAGGGAAACTTGCTTTGAGTTTTTTGCTATCAACGGTTACTGATTCACCTACAGTTGTTGCAACGATCGAAAATTCGTCGGTGATGGACTTGAAAGAACCTCCCGTATAGCTGAGGAGGTTGTCTTTAAGTACATTCAGCTGCGACTCGATCGTTTTCTTCTGTGTGTTCAGTTCCAGAAATGCCTTGCCAGCCTGGAGGATCTCCAGAGGTAGTACCGCTGCTGATCCCATCGGGTGTGCAGAGCATCCGGTTCTGAATTGACAATATCCACAAAGAAAGCTTGCTTCGGTCTGTGGTTCACATTCACCACGCATTGCGGCGAGGATATGTTCACCTTTTTGTATCAGGTGATCAAAAACCAGAGCGTTTGGTTTGTAGCTGTTGAACTCCCGGTATTCTCCTGCATTGAGATCCACAACCAGAACAGAGCCACCGATTTCCACGTCATCAGCGAGATTGAGTTTCAGCAAGCCCATTTGGACCTGCAGTTGATCAACCCATGATGAATATGGTCCTTCAGGGATGCCGTTGGTCGATTTCATCTCAACTACATGTAACCGTTTGCTTTCCCTGTTCGCATAGAACAGAAAATCGATGTGACAAAGGATTTCAGGGCATTCTGGATGACGCACTTCAACTTCTTCCTCGAAGTTAACGCCACCGGTTCTGAAAAACTCAGCGTACATTGATTGGGCTACATGACCGCGAGTAAAGCGGAGCAGGGTCTTGATGTCGTGGTTTGCCGGTACTTGTTTGCCAAGTGCCGCTTTTCGCGGGCAACCGGCAATATCGGAGGCTCCGACGTACAGGGTGCGATCACCAAGGTGTGATGAAAGTTGTTTTTGGTGTGATTGGATTGCGTTTGCGAGAAATGTATCAAGTTTACTCATGGTTCCGTCTCCTTTGTGTAGTGTGGAGAAGACAAAACACCCGGGTGCGGGAATTTTATTTCCCCCAGCAGGTTTGTTGAGTTTCAGGCAACAAAAAAGGCGACTACCTTTACAGGGCCACCTCTGAATGCATTAATTGGATTGTTTGTTATGTAGTGTGTATCAACGTTTCCGGTTCTGGTATACCGCTGTCAAAAGATCACCTGCCCAGTCCGCAACTGCAACGCGGTTGTGAATAAGTTCCGGCTCTCTGTTGAAGATACCCCCTACCGGCAGTTCATCAGCGAATTCCTTCATAATGTAGCGGTTAAAGATGTGAAGGTCCGAGATGAGCGCTTCGTGAGCGTATGTGCGATTCTTATCCATATTTTCCGTCAGCTCACGCAACTCGTTGCCGTCAACACGAAGACGGGCAATCTTGAGCTTGGTTTCCATTTCAAAAACCTTGCAGAAGTAGCGTTCGGCGGCAGACAACAGCTTCTCCATGAGACTGCAAGCAACCTCATTTTCCGCAATAACACGGACGACCATTTCAAAACGGTCGAGAGCTGTCATATCGGCATTGTGATACGTCATTACGTACTCCTTGATATTCTC
>CAIYZD010000705.1 GCA_903930585.1 uncultured Geobacteraceae bacterium
ATGATAAGATCACACCAATGCCATCTATTCCCGGCATGATTATGTCAGTGATCACAAGATCATACTGGTGTAATTCAATCAACTGCAATCCTGCTTCTCCATTTTCAGCCTCATCGACCTCATGACCGTCACGTGTGAGTATGCGAGAAATTAAAGTTCTGATTAGTTCTTCATCGTCAATTACCAAAATGCGTGACATATTTCTTACCTCAATGTTGGGTCAGTAATGCTTACTTGCTATGATGGATGCTGTTTTAATATCACATGAATTCGACACCAATTCCAGGAATATCCTGACATGTTCCCCATTTGCGTATCCAGCATACAACAGCTCTAACTGGTAAAGGCTGTAAAGTTTCAGGTAGTTTTATCCATACATCGTCTCCAATGGCAATATCATCCCAAACACAAAAAACAAAACAACCACCTTGAGAAATATCTATACATACAGTTTTATTGTATGGACTATTGAATTCCGGGTTTCTGTCCAACAGGACATTGTAATAGACTAATTCTCTTTTTCTGAAATATATTATTTTGGGTATAAATTGAGTACATACCGCCATAAGTTGTTCAATAGAAAAACACTCGGAAGACAATTCGCCTCTTGAAAGAATACGAATAGTTTCACTAGAATTATTATTAATGTTTAGAGTCGCACTTGGTAGACCACTCAGCAAATCCCCAATGCCATCAATTATGGATTTAGGAACTTTTATCATTAGCTGCATGTCAATAAATACACCTGAATGTGGCTCTGAAGATGCGTGTTTAACAGCTTCCTCCAGCGAATCTACAATGCAGCAGTCAAAACCATACCCACGTATTGTTTCATGATATATCTTTTCATGCGTTGGATTTTTGACAGCAACAAGAATTTTCACAGCAACACTTTTAACTATTTCCACGATATCTATTTTGGTCAATCCCACGGTTTTCTCCTATGTTATCGGATTGCTGATAACGGTTAAGCTCTTCACGGGTAGAGAGTAGTTCCTGTATCAGTTGCTCTTCATTCAGCACCAGATCCCTTATTCTGGATAATGTGAGTGATGTAGTCAAAAATGATACTGACCGCATGAAGGTTTCCCAATACATAAGATATGGATGAGAATACGGATGGCGGGCTACTCAAGCCATAAGTAGCATACCTTCAATCGGGCATTACCAGGCGTGTATAGCACTTTAGCATTTAGAGTCAATTAATATATTATTATAGCTGAAGTTTTGGGCTATTCGTGTTGGGCTGCCTGGTATCATACCGGTAGGATCGGTTTGTTGTAAATGCAAGAAGAACCACCCCGAGAGATGACCTTCTATCCAAGAACTTCACGTACTTTAGTCGCCAAATCAGACAACGAGAATGGTTTTTGGATGAAGTGCATACCTTCATCAAGTACACCGTGCTGAGCGATTACATCGTCAGTGTACCCTGACATATATAGGCACTTGAGTTGAGGATCCCTTGACTGTAATGTATTGGCCAAGTCCTTGCCATTCATCTCGGGCATAATCACGTCTGTTATGAGAAGATTGATCTCTCCATCATATTCGTGCGCCAGACGCATGGCTTCACCAGGTGTTCCTGCTATCAGCAGTTTATAGCCCTGCCTTCCGAGTAATTGCGAGGTTATTTGCAATATAGACGGTTCGTCTTCCACTAACAGGATTGTCTCCTGACCTCTTGGTAATGGTACTATCTTTGCTTCAATCAGAGATTTTGGTTTATTCTCCTCCTGCCGTGGGAGATGGATTGTAAATGTAGTACCTTTTCCTGGTTCACTGTATATATTGATAAATCCGTAGTTCTGCTTGACAATACCGTATACGGTTGACAAGCCAAGTCCAGTTCCTTCACCGATCCCTTTAGTTGTGAAAAATGGCTCAAATACTCGGTCCATTGTCTCACTATCCATACCGCTGCCATCGTCGCTGACGCTCATAATCACATACTCACCGGGAGATGCATCAGGATTTTCGCCACAATAGTTGGAATCAACCGTATCGTTATGTGTCTCAATGGTGATTCGTCCGGTGCCTTTGATGGCATCTCTGGCATTGACGCACAGATTTGCAAGAATCTGGTCTATCTGGCTTGGGTCTGCCATTATCTGCCACAGGCATGGCGCAGGAAGCCACACAAGTTGAGTATTTTCTCCTATGAGGCGGCGCAACATTTTGAGTGACCCATCGATAGTTTCATTCAAGTCAATAACTTTTGGTGAAATAACCTGTTTTCTGGCAAAAGCAAGTAGCTGTCGTGTAAGATCTGCAGAGCGTTCCGACGTCCTTTTGATTTGCAAAAGATTATCACAGGCAGGATGATTTGAATCTAACTCCATGAGAGCAAAATGCACATGACCCATGATAACCGTAAGCATATTGTTAAAGTCGTGTGCAACACCACCGGCAAGACTTCCTATGGATTCCATTTTTTGTGATTGCAGCAATTGCTGCTCAATTTTACGATGGTCAGTAACGTCCAGAGCAATGGAGAGAAGTCGTTTGTGTCCGGAGACGGATATAAGCTCTCCCCAATATTTACAGTGTTTTGTCTGGCCCGCCTTTGTGCGCAGAGATAATTCCCGATCATAAATTCTGCCGTTCTGTTGCATTGATTCTTTCAGCTGAGCCCTGTCGGATGCTGAAATCCAATTGAGATCAACGGATGTTTTTCCGATAACTTCCTCTCGCCTGTACCCGGAAATATTCAGAAACAATTGGTTAACGTCCAGATAGGTACCATCTTCAAGATTGCTTATTGTGATCATGATTGGCGCATTATTGAAGGCGGCTGAAAAACGCTCATTGCTTTCACTGAGGGATTCGACAACCATCTTACGTTCTGCTATATCCCAGGCGAGGTCAGCAAAACGCGAAACGATCAGCACATCTTCTTCAGAGTAATCGAAATCTTTGTTGCCGATGCCCAGGATCGCAACTATTTTGTCGGAACGGAATATCGGCACAGCCAGATCCCGGACAACTGTGGCATGACCGGGTGGAAAACCCTTGCGGTGGGGCAGAGAGGCATAATCATTGTGAATAACCGGTGTTCGCTGATGAATGCAATCGACCCAGACCCCTGCCTTTTCAATCTCATAATGCTGATCATTACCTTCAACCCGGCAGAAGTCCCTGGTAGTACGTGTAGACCATGCCTGCAGAGTCAGTGAGAGCTGATCCTCTTGAATAAAATGGAAATACCCTATCTGGCTCTCAGTTAATTCCTCTACTATGTCAAGGGTTTCAGTAAGCAAATCTTTAAGTGAGTGGTTCAACGAATATTCAATCAGGTGAGATCGTGCCGTTAAAATTGATTCTTCTTTGTTTTGTCTGGTGATATCCCTGGAGATGCCCACATTCCCCACTATGTTTCCATCATGTCCAAAGATGGGGGCTTTCACGGTATCCAAAAGTAATCGGTTTCCGTTATTAAACCTGACCCATTCTTTGGTACGTATTTCGTTACCGGATGCCAGGACCGCTCGATCCGTAAGCAGAATATTTTCTGCCTGCACGCAGTTGAAGAGGTCGAAATCAGATTTACCGATCTGTTCCTGTTCCGAGAGGCCGGTTAACTGTTCAGCGGCCTTGTTGCACCCAAGATATATGCCGTTTGGGTCTTTGAAGAATATATAGTCACCGGCGGAATCTATGAGAGATCGGAGGAAAGCCTTTTCATTCAGTAGCTCCTCTTCAGCCAGTTTACGCTCGGTGATATTGGAATGAGAAACCAGAACAGCACCCTTTTGGCCTACTAAGGGAAATACTTTCAGCAGGAACCAGCGTTTCTCGTCTTTCTGTCCATTACATGAATATTCCAGATTGAAATGCGTCAGCACTCCGTTCTGGACCATTTTTACCCCTTCGAATGCGTCACAGGCACTCGTTATGTCACCCCCTTTTTCGTTGTAAGAAACGAAATAGCTGGCGCCTACCCCAAAGGTTTCATCTACGCCCATATTTTCCCTGGCGAATCTACGCCAGGCTTCGTTCACATCCAGAATTACACCATCAGCGTCCAGTACGGCCATGTGGTAATCTGTGGAATTGAATATCCGCATATTGAAATCTGCCAGTTCAGCTGTTTTCTTTTCAGCCCGATTCAGCTCAATAATATTGCCTTTGAGCTCTGAAACCAGATCGATGGCCATTTCATCAAAACGGCGAGACAGTTCTCCGAATTCATCATTAGTACCGGTTGAACTTCGTACCGACAAATCACCGTTTGCCGTTGCCTCTACAGCTTGCAGAAGTTTATGTAAAGGATTCAACACCCGGCGATGAAGCAGGAAAGCCAGGAGTAACAGAAGCAGGAGCATCAGAGCGGGGACGACAAGAGTTAGTGCATGGTATATCAGTTCGGTTCGCTCCCTTTGCTCGCCTATTGATCCGCTCCATAGATGTATGGAGTCCGCCAGAGACTGGGATCCAGCCTGCAACTGGCTAAGAAGTAAGTTCCGCTGAGATTCTTGCAGGTCGTCTGCTTTTCCTTGCGCGCGGACCAATTGCTGAAATAATTCGGGCAGCAGTTTTGCTTCTTTTAATGCTTCTGGCGGTATCGGAACGATTTCATTACTCTTTGATTCCAGATTTCCGACAATGCCGGAGAGAATGATATACCACTGTTTTTCAGCTCTTTCCTCTGAAAACAAGGCGTATTCATGAGTGAGTACCAGCAGAATGGAAACCTCACGGGCTGTTGAATGCGCCATGTCTTGGCAGTGCGAAAGCTTGTCCAGTTTTGCCATCTCACACAGCGTTACCACTGCAAGAGACAAAACTATAAGGAAGGCTACGGAAACAAAATATTTTAACAATGAACGGATGGACATGAGTTACCTGATGATACTGACGGCTTTTACATTCATTTTGCCGAGCGGCGCTGCATCAATGAAGTTCAGGTAGTTTGGTGATTTATCACCTTTGACAAGTCCCCCCTTACGGGCCCAGCGGGCCTCGCCTTCCAATGTGGTAACGAGCGTCTGGCTCAGTGTGAGGCGGTAATTATTTCTGGGCCAGATCCAGTCAATGAAGTCGTTGTCAAGTTTAAGTCGATTGAGAAGAATTGTTTTGGCTTTTTCCGGCTGAGAGATGATGAATTGCTCTGAACGTTCCAGGGCTCGAAGCAGCTTGACTAACTCTTCCTCGCGTCCCTTCAGCAGTCGTTTGTGTTCTATAAGGTTAAAAAACATTCTGTATGCGTTTGACTTGCCGAGAACTCTGGAGCCTGGAACCACTTTAATCACCTTGTAGGGAAACGGTTCCCAAATGGCTACGGCGTCGACATCGCCTTTGCTGAGCGCATCTGCCATGTCTTCTGGTTGAAGATTACGTATCAACACCTTTTTCGGATCGACCCCGTTCGTCAACAGCATCATTTCAAGGTAGTAGTGACAGGCTCCACCCACTACCGTTCCAACACGCTTTCCTGCAAGATGCTTCGGTTCAGTAATTCCAGCGTTGGGCCGGACTACCACTTTTGAGTCATCATCACTGCTGACAAATGATGCAATCACCGCGAAATCTTGCTGTTGGAAGCTGTTAAACATGACAACTGATTCTGACGATGTCGCAAGATCTGCTTTTCCTTCCAACAACTGCTGCATGGTGCGATGTCCGCCAATGACATCGCTTATCTTTATCTGCAATCCTTCATCTCTAAAATATCCTTGGCTCTCTGCAACATAGAAAGGGAGCGATAGAGGCGTTTGCGATACTGCAATCCTGAGTGGTTCAACGGCAGATTCGGCTGCAGTGACCCGGCAGAGTATAGCAATCGCTAAAACAAGAGCTGACACCATGAATCGGCTATTTCCCATGAAATATGCGAGAGAGTTACCTGGCAGGCTTAGTTTTCCTCTGTTCATAAGATATATTTTAGGTAACTTCATGTACGCTCCCATTAAAACCCAGGTTACCAAAAGTTTATCTTTTGCTAAAAGAGACATTGTTCTATTATTCATACAATATGTACCCACAGGCGTAATTGTCAAGAGTAATTCGGAGCACCTAGGTTCGGTTGGTTTTCTCAGACTCCTCCATTATTCAGATGTGAGTAGATTAACACCAATGAGAGGAAACTATCTTTCTCGTTACTGGAAGCTTGGTATGTTGCAGTAGATTTTAGTAATGTATGGCACTGATACCTTTTTGAAATATTTTTAGACCCACCCCCGGTTCTGGAATTTTCGGGTTTCCTGAATCCGTTTGTATATATACGAGCAAATAGTGAAAATGAAATGGTACACCAAGAGTCACACCCTATATAATTCAACAATAACTTACTTTCCAGTTTGCCTCTTGACTTTTCAATTGAACAGACGTTAACTACCGGTATTTATAATCTTTCTTAGGAACATTAATAATGTCATTTGATCTCAATGTAAAAAACGAAGACGATGGTAAAAAGATTTTATCTTCCTCTGCACCGGTGGCAGCATCGGCTATTAAGTTTCTCACTCGCCAGCTTATTGGTTTAATAAGTCTCAATCTACTTGTTTTTCTCATCGCTTTTATTCTGCTCAAAGGTGACAGGAAAAGCTGCGAGATTCGTGCGCTTACAGCAGCTGAGAATTTGTCATTAGTATTGGAACACGATATTGCTGATTCCTACGAGAAGGTGGACATTTCTCTGCAAGACGCCATAGATGAATTAGCACCAATATTGTCAGGACCACATAAAGACACTACCCAGATTGATGCAATAATTTCGCGGATCAAAAAACGCCTACCAATTCTCAGCGGACTACGTGCATCTGATGCCGACGGAAATATGCTTTATGGCATGAACAAAAATGACGTCGTCCATGTGAGTATCTCAGATAGGGATTATTTTAAACAGCTGAAAAATGACAAAAGTACTGGATTGGTTATATCAACTCCGGTTAAGGGACGTGTTACTGGCACATGGAGTATTGTTCTGGCCAGACGGATCACGATGCAAAATGGTGAGTTTGGAGGAGTTGCTGCTGCAACCATACCGCTTGATTACTTTAACTCTCGTTTCATAACACTAAAACTAGGGACCAACGGTTCAATTGGATTACGTGACGATTCTTTGCGATTGATAGTTCGTTATCCAGCACCTAAGGGAAATTTGGGGATTGGTTCCACCAAAGTTGCAGAGGAGTTTACCAATGCTCTTAAAGACTACCCCAATATTGGAAGTTATAGCTCTGGTCTTTCAAGCCTTGACGGAATTCAGCGTATTCACTCATACCGACGTAATAACACTTACGGATTTATAATCAATGCTGGGTTTGCCTATGAAGATATTCTGACTGAATGGCGCTTACTTGTTTGGCGGATAACAGCTTTGATTAGCTTGTTTGTAGTAGTCTCAGTCTTCTATTTCAGGCACTTATGGCGTTCATGGATGAATAATCAGCAAATCAATTCAATTATTCAACAAAGTGAAGCGAAGTTTCGTAGCTATATTGACAATGCTCCCGATGGCGTATTTTTAGCTGACGAAACAGGGCGCTATTTGGAGGTAAATAAAGCGGCATCATCAATTACCGGATATTCTGAAACCGAACTGCTAAACATGTCAATCTCTGATTTACTACCATTTGAATATTTAGATACTGGACGTTTGAACTTTCAGCAGGTAAAGGAAAAAGGTTCTTCGTCGATAGAGTTGCAATTTAACCATAAAGATGGCTCAAAACACTGGTGGCTTGTCGATGCAGTAAAACTCTCTGAAACTCGTTATCTTGGATTCACTAAGGAAATCACTAAACGTAAATTGGCAGAGGATCAGTTAATAGAATCTCTACTATTTAATCAACAGGTAATCAATTGTGTTCAAGAAGGTATTGTCGTTCACGATTCTGCCCTCTACTATAAGGTATGGAATCCATTTATGGAGAGGATGACTGGAATACAGACTGCCGATGTTATAGGTAAATTACCTCATGAGGCTTTTCCCTTTCTTGAAGATATAGGCGTATTAGATAGGTTGCATAAAGTTCTTAACGGTGAGCTGGTCAAAACAATCGAGGTTAATTTTCAAATACCAGGTAGTGGAAAATCAGGTTTGACCTCTGATTCCTGTGATCCACTAATAAACTCTAATGGAGACATTATTGGCGTCATTCAGACGGTGCGTGATATTACAGAATCCAGAAAAACAGAAGAGCGTTTGCTTCAAGCCGAAAAGATGGAAGCAATCGGGAATCTTGCCGGTGGAGTAGCCCATGACTTCAATAACAAGCTCATGGTGATAATGGGTAATGTTGCACTTGCCCAGATGGAAATTGATGATAAGGAAAAATTATTGCACTATCTTGAAGAAATTCTTCGAGCGGCTGAATTTTCGCGAGACTTAACATCAACCCTACTTGCATTTTCTCGTCAACAAGTAGTCAATCCTCAATGCCTTAATGTGAACAACATTGTTGCAGAGATTTTAAAATCTCTTACCCGCCTCATTGGTGAGCATATTTCTATTACATTTGTGCCAAGAGATGGAATTTGGGGAATCCTGATTGATCCGGTACAACTTGACCAGATAATAATGAATATGGCAGTAAATGCACGAGATGCAATGCCTAATGGTGGGACATTTACTCTTGAAACTCATAATGTTTCAAATCCTGAAGCTTGTATTTCAGGTGAAAAGCGCTTATCAGGCGATTATGTTTGTATGAACTTTAGTGATACCGGCGTTGGAATGGATCAGGAAACATTATCGCATATATTTGAACCATTTTTTACCACAAAAGAAGTTGGAAAAGGGACAGGACTTGGTCTTGCCACCATATACGGTATAGTTCAACAGAACAAAGGCTGCATTGATGTCACGAGCATCCCTGGGCAAGGTACCACTTTCAAGGTCTATCTTCCACGGCATGATACTATCGCAACTGAAGCAACAATCCCTGATAATTCAATTATTACTGGCGTTGGTTCTATTTTGCTGGTTGAAGATGAAGATGCAGTTCGCAGTGTTACGTCACGGTTCCTTAATAATATCGGTTACACCGTATATGAAGCTGACCACCCTCATAAAGCTTTAGAGTTGGTTCGTAATCTTTCCATTCATATTGATTTGATTCTAACCGATTTTGTCATGCCAGAAATGAACGGTAAATTGATGATGGATCAAATCTTGACAATCAGACCACACATTAAATATCTTTATGCGTCAGGCTTCTCGTCTGATTTAGCCATGCTTGATGATATAGCATCAGTTAGCAATAAATTTGTCCAAAAACCTTATAACCTTAAAAAACTGAGTGCGCAACTTAATCAAATAATCAGCAATGAACAGGAGTAAGTAAATGGCAGAGATCCTACTAATTGACAATGATGGCTGAAACATCAGCCCGATCATCAAAAAGTTATCGCGATTTCAGGCGGATCCGTATCGAATAACAGGGAATACGCATCATATCATTTTTTCAACAATCTTCATCTGCTCCCCTTCACATTTCGGACACATACCATGACTAAACGTTGCTTCCGAATGGTCCGAAATATACTGTTCAAGCTGATTCCAGCTATTATGGTCATCCCTGATTTTTTTGCAGTACATGCAAATGGGGATAATCCCCTCCAGTTGTCTTACTCTGGCCAGAGCCTGACTCAAGTCCTCGATATGCTTTGAAAGTGCTTTCTGCAGGCCGTTGGTACGATACCCCACCGATACCCGAGGGAGCGACATGCCGCCTCATTGACATCCACAATCCTGGCATCAGGTGTCATCCAGAATATGGCATCAGCAGAGTGTTCTATAGAGAAACGTGTTAACCGAAGTTTACTGTTTGCGTCCTCCAATGCAGTTGTCCGTTCACGTACCAATTCTTCCAGGTGTTCCTGGGTACGGTGCAGAGCCTGTTCCGACTCATTCAGGTCGTGGAAAATAAGTTCATACGGTTCTTTCAATCCAGTGACAACCAGAGCCTGGTAGAGAAGCGCAAAGGCGATAAGCTTCAGGACGTGCCCGATCATGTTGGCGAGACCGTAGACACTTATGTAGGAGGTAAAAGCCAGTTCCGCGCCAATCGTACAGATAATGCCGGCGCATATAATTATAAATACCTTGGATGTGAAAGCGGAACGCACCCTGTTAAAAAGTACCAGTGCTACCACCAGGAGTAGGCTGATGACATATTCGCTGCCGATTTTAAATTGAGTGAGACCTTTCCCCACGATGAAGCAATCGGGAAAAAATCCTGAGAAAACAAGTGCAGTAGTAGAAGCAGCTACGATGGCGGCAATACAGAAAAACATTCGTTCGTTCAGATTGCGCCGGGCATAAATTGGGGCTGCCAAGAGTAGGAGGGCCTGCAGGTAACGGGCCGCTATCCATAACTGAGTGGGGAGATTCGCGCCGTTATCTAGTAATAATCCCATCCCCTTGTAGGTCAGTGCATGGAACAGGTCAATTATAGCAATGAAACCATAGCCGATTCCAAGGATTTTGAGGTATCCAGTTGCCAGAAATCGGCTGGTATTCCAGGTGAGGGTGAACAGTGCAAAGGCAATGACTACGGTTGCGATCTCGATCAAGCTATGGAACAGGAGGTAGCTGTTTAGGCTGATGACATACAGGCAGAGAATGGCTACGATTATCGTTATTAAATATATGATGCGATTAGTGGCTGTGGTGCGCGATGCTGCCATATCTCTCCTCTAAATTACATTCTCAGGCACGCTTCAAACTGTCATAGTTCGCCAACTTGAGTTTTCTTGAGCAAACTGTCTTTTGTGGTCATATATTATCCCGAGTAATCGGGGTCTGAAAACGCAGTCAGAGAAAACGGCTTCATTGCATATTCTGGTTGGCTCTTTGTTGCAAGACTGTCAAAACCTCCTGGTCGCTAAAAAGGTGTGCATAAAACAAATTTTCAATCGAATGCCTTGGTAATAAGTTTCGCTGATACGCAGCAGATGCTAACGCAACAAGAGTGCCAAATACTCATTAAGGCAAAAGTTGGGGTATATGCACAATTATTATGGTACATTGTAAGTCATAAATAAGTGCAGAAGGATGGAGGGTGTATCAATGATATATATCCAACTGCATCATGATACAGCTATGGTGTATCAATGATACATTGGAAAAGAACTGACGCTGGCTAGTTTCTGTCCGCGAAGACAACATCTTGAGTGTCCTCTTGGGTCAGTCGATGTTGGTTTGTATCCGTTCTACAATTGCTTTGATCATTGTGGCTTCATTCTCCTGATTTCATCTACTATTTCTTTCTTGGTAAGGATACCATTCTTTTCCAGTACGTTTATGAGTGCTGTTATTTCGTATGATTGAGCCACAAGCAGCTCATGAACTGTTACTGAATCATCTTTTGGTAGTTGGGTAGCCATATTGGGTCGGTCCTTGCTTGCTATGATAGATGCTGTTTTAGTCTCTACACTTGATTATCATGTTTCTGTTCGTTGCAGTCCCGCCATGTTGTTCAATAATATTTCCTGAAGATGATGTAGACTGCTCGCTTATCTTTTCCAAGATATTGTAACCTCTTGCTCCACAAACATCTCCAGCTTTTTCATAGCAATTACCCCAAGTTGAATCACCACCAGAGCAATTAATGCTATACCCTTCAGAACCATCTAATATATGAATCTTTCGAGCAGAAGCACACCCACCTAACGCAACGGCTATCAATAACAGCCACATAGTAAATTTAAACATTACTTCCTCCTGTTATTCTGGACATAGTAAGATGTATCCACTGCAAAATCCACGTCAGGCAATAAGAGAGGCCACTAACAGCTGCTAGTGACCTCTTAAAATACATAATGATATAAATAAGTTATGGCGGAAGAGGTGAGATTCGAACTCACGGAGCTGTTACACTCGGCGGTTTTCAAGACACCAAATACACTATAACATCTAGTATTATCAGTTAGTTACATAGTATAAAATGCTACTTTTCATGTAAATCTGCGTCAAGTCTGCGTCAATTCTGTAGCAAAATCTACATTTATATTTCTCACAGTTCGAGCATCTTTACAGCCTGTGCAAGTTTACTTGGTGACAAGTGAGCATACC
>CAIYZD010000706.1 GCA_903930585.1 uncultured Geobacteraceae bacterium
CCTACGGATGGAAGTGGATGTTCGGCAAAAAGCCGGTTGGTATTATAACGGTGTAGTGTGACTCGTGCTGAGCGGTATTCCGTGAGAGCGTGAGAGCGTGAGAGCGTGCCCGATGGGTAGGGCGCTGTCAAGAATTATGTGCGAGGCGTCCTGTTTTAATCCATGCGGATAAATCATCTGCCAGTCACCCTTTTTGAAAAAACTTTCGAAAACTCTGAATCTATTTTGAGCCGGTTTCCTTCGAGCTGCCGAAAAGCGAGTCAAAATCATCAGCCGCTTCTTTTTTAGCGGGAGCGGCGGCTGCCGCCGGGGCACCATCCCAGGAAAAATTGTCAAGATCGAACTCGCCCGGTTGCGTTGTGTACGGTGCACTGTTTGCGGCAGCAGGAGCGGAAGGGGGAACCGGCGGCGCCGCTGCGAAGGGGGATCCTTCCGCCGGCGCGAGCAGATCCCGGAAACCGCCCAAAACGTCATTTTCCGGTTTTGAGCCGCTTGTTTGCGCGGGTGACGGCTCGTCAAAGTTGAACGGGTCAAAGGCGACCGGGGCAGGCGCCGATGGGGTCTCGTCCGGCAGATCAAAAGAGAACATGTCGTCATGTGTTTCCGGCGCTTCGCTCTGCTGCTCGGTTTCGCTTTCCAACAACCGGGACTCGGCGGCCAGCTTTTCCGCTACTTCGGGAGGGAGCACCAGTGACGTAATGGAATGGGTCTGTTTGTAACCGGCCAGGTCGCTGGAGCATTTTTTACAGATGTCATAGTATTCAAAACTATTATATCCGCACTTGGGACATTTCATTTGCGGCTCCTTGACTGCCGTTCAGTCACATTTCGCCCCACATATACTGTATTATCGCAAGAATAGCAATACTTGCCGTTTCCGTTCGCAGTATCCTGGAACCGAGTGAAACCGGCAGAAAACCATGTTGCGAAAAATGACGTACCTCAAGAGGATCGAACCCACCCTCCGGACCAATAGCCACAATTACCGACGTGGGTTTTCCGGATGCCGAGAGCACATCTTTCAGAGAATTTTCCCGTTCCCCCTCCCACAGAATCAGGCGGAGTTCCTGCTCCGTATCATTTGCCGCTTCGACTGCGCTCGGTCTCCAGCTCACTTCGGGGATGCCGGGGCGCCCGCACTGCCGGGAGGCCTCTGCGGTAATCCGGTTCCAGCGCTCAAGTTTGCTCTCCTGCTGATCATCGCGCAGCTTGGCAACCGAGCGTCGTCCCCCGAACAGCCAGAAATCGTGGGCCCCCAGTTCCGTTCCTTTTTGCAGGATCAGGTCGATCTTGTCTCCTTTGGGAAGCGCCTGGCAGATCGTAATACGGGGAGCCGTGGAATCGCTCGGGGGAGCGGAGCTGGAAGAGGTGATTTTTACCGCGACCCACTCTTTGGCGACCTGGTCGATAGTGCCGGAATACACCATTCCCTTTTCGTCAGCCAACTGGACGGTATCACCGGTTCCCAGCCGAAGGACACGTACCATATGGTTGTAGATATCTCCGTCGAAAGAGGCGTAGCCATCGCGAATGGCGCGGGAACTGATCATGAAACGCCTGGTGCTCATACTGCGGTCTCATTCCGGTAGCGCATGGCCACCCATTCGCCGGCGCGAATTGTCTCGCAGTACTGCAGCGGTTGCGCGTCGAATCCCACGCGTACCAGGGGTTCCTTTTCCGCCAGAATTCCGGAGAGAATCAATGAGCCGCCCGGAAGGAGCCGATCGGTCAGATTCGGCGCCAGTCGCACCAGTTCCCCTGCCAGAATATTTGCCAGAATAATATCAAAGCGTTCCGTAACGGCTTCAACCGGCGTGGTCCCGCATTCCACCCGTTCGCCAAGCTCGTTAAGAACAAGGTTCTCGCGTGCGACGTCTATCGCATCCGGGTCGATGTCGAGTGCCACTATCCGGCCTGCGCCCAGTAAGCTTGCCGCTATGGCAAGTATTCCCGAACCGGTGCCGAGATCAAGGAGTGACGGTGCGCCTGCCGGGTCGCGGCGCTCCATGATTTGCTCCAGTAATTCCAGACAGAGGCGTGTCGTTTCATGTCCTCCGGTGCCGAAAGCCATCCCCGGATCGATGCGCAGAACAAGGTCGTCAGGCAGTATGGCTGCTTCCTCCCAGGTCGGTATGATCAAAAGATGCGTACCGATCCGAAGTGGTTTGAAATGAACTTTCCAGCTGCTGCTCCAATCTTCGGCGTTAACCGTGGTGAGTGCCGGATGGCCGAATGATGCGGCCGGATATTGCCTGGAAAGCCTGGATATGAAGGCCTCAAGCTCGTTCATCCGAGGTGCGGGATCGTTGTCGGCAGGCAGGTAGCCTTTGATTACCACGCGCACGGAATCCGGAATTTCGCTGGGAGAGAAGGCATCGACACACTGATTGTCAACGCAGACCCCTGAGCCGGACAGGCGCGTCAGAAAATCGGCAACGACGTCAGCGTACTCTGCCGGCACATCACATGCAATTTCAAGCCAGGAGGCAATCATGTATAACCTTGTAAAATAGAATAATACTTATCAGCTAAAACTAGCAGAAGCACTCACAACTGACAATAAAAAACGTCTGTTTTATTTGAAAATTTTTCTACCCAGCGGCGAAAAATATGCTACTATTTCGATTTCTTCACGCTATATAATCAGGAGGTAGTCATGCCGCAGTTCTTTGAGGGGAAACTTGATGCCACGGGGCAGAAGGTTGGTATAATTGTCGGCCGTTTCAACAGCTTTATCGGTGAACGCCTGTTGGAGGGGGCCGTCGATGCGCTGATTCGTCACGGCGCCGCTGATGAAAACATTCATGTTACACGGGTGCCGGGTGCGTTCGAAATACCGTTCTTTGCCAAAAAAATGGCGGAAAGCGGCAAGTATGATGCCTTGATCTGTCTCGGGGCCGTCATCCGCGGATCGACACCACATTTTGATTATGTTGCTTCCGAAGTTTCCAAGGGAGTGGCGAGCGTTTCGCTGGACAGTGGCGTTCCGATTGCCTTTGGCGTCCTGACGACCGATACGATCGAGCAGGCGGTGGAACGGGCCGGAACCAAGGCGGGCAACAAGGGGTTTGAAGCGGCGGTTACCGTAATCGAAGCCGTTAATCTGCTGAAGGTGCTTACATAATGGGACTACGGCGTGAAGCACGTGAACTGGCCGTTCAGATGTTGTACGCACTCGATTCGAACAGTTCTGCCGGAGTGCGTGAAACCTTGCAGACCTTTCGCGAGGAACAGGTCGAGCTGACGGGAAAGGTACGGGAGTTTGCCGAAGGTTTGGTCCAGGGGGTACAGGCTCAGCGTGTTGTCATCGATGAGGCCATCAGGGCCCGCTCCAAAAACTGGTCATTGCCGCGTATGCCGCGGGTCGATCTGTGCGTTATGCGTCTGGCCGCATATGAATTGATGTTTCGCTCCGATATCCCCAAAAAAGTCAGCATCAACGAAGCGATCGAGATCGTTCGCCGTTATGGCGACAAGGAGTCGCCGGCGTTTGTCAACGGCATTCTCGACGAGATAGAGGCGTGTGCCAAAACTGAACTGTCAAGCGAGGAATAATGAAAAACATACAGGTTGGACTGATAGGATTCGGCAATATCGGGGCAGGGGTTGTCAAGCTGCTCCGTGAAAACGCCGACGTTATACGTAGCAAGGTTGGAACCGGCATCGTCCTGAAACGGATTGCCGATCTGGATATAACCACCGACCGGGGGGTGGTTGTCGATCCGGGGGTGCTGACGACCAGCGTGGACGATATTTTTAATGATCCGGAAATTTCGATTGTCATCGAGTTGATCGGTGGTTATGAACCGGCCAAGAGCTTTGTGCTGAAGGCGATTGAAAAGGGAAAACATATCGTTACCGCCAACAAGGCGCTTCTGGCGCTGCACGGTTCGGATATATTCACCGCTGCCGTGCGCAAGGGTGTTGAAGTACAGTTTGAAGCATCCGTTGGCGGTGGCATTCCGGTACTGACCGCAATCAAGAGCAATCTTGCCGCCAACCGTTTCAGCAGTGTCTTTGGTATCATGAACGGCACCTGCAATTATATCCTGACCCGCATGACCCAGGAGGGGGCCGATTTCGGCGATGTGCTGAAAACGGCTCAGGAACTTGGCTATGCCGAACCTGACCCGACCTTTGATGTGGAAGGGGTTGATACCGCCCACAAGCTGGCGGTGCTGATTTCACTCTGTTTCGGCACCCGGATCGACTTCAAGGATATCCATACCGAAGGGATTTCCAATATCAGCGGTCTCGATGTCAAATATGCCGCTCAATTCGGTTACCGGATCAAGCTGCTGGCAATCGGAAAACATGTGGATGGCGAGATCGAAGCACGGGTGCATCCGACCATGATTCCGCTCGACAGCCCGTTGGCCGATATCAACGGCGTGTTCAACGCCATTCGCCTGACCGGCGATTTTGTCGGACCGGTGATGTTCTCCGGGCGCGGCGCCGGACAGAATCCGACCGCCAGCGCGATTGTCGGCGATCTGATCGGCCTCTCGCGCAGCATGAAGGCCGGCGCCGGACGACGGATGTCGCCGCTCGGGTTCCTTGACGAAACAATAGTAACCATACCGGTCAAACCGATGGCCGATATCATCAGCAAATATATGCTCCGCTTCAGCGCCCTCGACAAACCGGGGGTACTGGGGGGGATTACCAGTGCGCTCGGTACGCATGGTATCAGCATCGAGTCGATGGTTCAGACCGCACATGAAGTCGATGACTCCGCGCCGGTGCCTATTGTCATCATGACTCACGAGGCCCGTGAAGGCTCGATTCAGGAAGCGCTGACCGAGATCGATCAACTTGACATCATCTGCGAGAAAACCAGTTTTATCCGTATTGAAGACAACCTGGAGTAATATTTTCATTCATACCGGAGGAATCATGACCACCAAAATTCTCTTGCCTGAAGACCAGATTCCGCGCCAGTGGTACAACATCATTCCCGATATGCCCGGTCCGCTGGCCCCTGTTATCAGCCCCCGGACCATGCAGCCGGTCACCCCGGACGAAATGCTGGCTATCTTCCCCATGCCCCTGATCGAACAGGAAATGTCGATGCAGCGCTGGATCGATATTCCCGATGAAGTCCGGGAAATTTACCAGCTCTGGCGGCCGTCACCGCTGTACCGCGCCCATCGGCTGGAAAAGGCGCTCGGGACACCGGCCAAGATTTATTACAAATACGAGGGGGTTTCCCCGGCAGGATCGCACAAGCCGAACTCGGCGATTCCACAGGCCTATTACAATAAGCAGGCCGGTATCCGCCGCCTGGCAACCGAAACCGGTGCCGGTCAGTGGGGAAGCTCCCTGGCTCTTGCCTGCTCCATGTTCGGTCTGGAATGCACGATCTACATGGTAAAGGTATCCTGCACCCAGAAACCGTACCGCAAGAGTATGATGCAGTTGTGGGGCGCCCAGGTGCATCCGTCACCATCCGAATTTACCAACGCCGGTCGTTCCATTCTGGCCCATGACCCGGACTGTCTCGGTTCTCTCGGTATTGCCATCTCGGAAGCGGTGGAGGATGCGGCGACCCATGCCGACACCAACTACGCGCTGGGGAGCGTGCTTAACCATGTCTGCCTGCATCAAACCGTAATCGGCCTGGAGGCCCAGGCACAATTCAAGATCGCCGGTGACTATCCCGATGTGGTGATTGCCTGCTGCGGCGGCGGTTCCAACTTCGCCGGTCTGGCTTTCCCGTTCATCTCAGATCGCGCCAATGGCAAAAATGTCCGCTGCGTGGCGGTTGAACCGGCCTCCTGCCCGACTCTGACCAAAGGAATCTACGCCTTCGACTACGGTGATACCGCCAAGATGGCGCCAATCGCCATGATGTACACCTTGGGACACGACTTCATGCCTCCCGGTATCCATGCGGGCGGTTTGCGCTATCATGGCGAGTCGCCGCTGGTATCACAGCTCTACAGTGCCGGTCAAATAGAGGCGAAATCCTATAGACAGAACTCCTGTTTCGAGGGGGCGCTGCTGTTTGCCCGTAGCGAGGGGATCGTCCCGGCGCCGGAATCGTCTCACGCCGTGCGTGCCGCCATTGATGAAGCGGTACTGGCTAAAGAGGAAGGGAAGGAAAAAACTATTCTGTTCGGACTCTCCGGTCATGGCCAGTTGGACATGGGCGCCTATGATTCCTATCTTTCCGGAAATCTTGAGGATTACGAATATCCGGATTCGATGGTCAAGGCGGCACTGGAACGGCTGCCGAAGATTTCACTGTAACATTTCAGTGAGAAAGTTATGTAATGGTACGCGTTAAAGTTTGCGGCATAACCACTATGGACAATGCCCTGATGGCGGTCGAAGCCGGAGCTGATGCTCTCGGCTTCGTCTTCTTTCGGGGCTCTCCGCGCTTTATTTCCCCTGAACAGGCTGCTGCAATAATCCGGAATCTGCCGCCGTTCGTCCAGATGGTCGGTCTGTTTGTCAACGAGGATCCGGTAATGGTCAATTCCGTTGCCGATCACTGCTGTCTGGATCTGGTGCAACTCCACGGCGATGAGTCACCCGACTATTGTGCCACGATCAAGCGGAGGCTCATCAAGGCCTTTCGGGTAAAAGACGCCTCCAGCCTGGAGGCTTTACCGGACTACCCCGTTGCCGCCTGCCTCCTGGACGCGTGGTCACCTGCGGCGCGCGGCGGTACCGGCACAACTTTTAACTGGGATATCGCTGCCCGTGCCGCTGCCGAGCGCCCCATTATTCTGGCCGGAGGATTGACCCCGGAGAATGTTGCCGAGGCGATAGCAACTGTCAAGCCGTACGCGGTCGATGTTTCCAGCGGGGTAGAGATTGCTGCGGGAAAAAAAGATGCCGCTCTGGTGCGGGCATTTATTCGAACTGCCCGGTACCATTCCCAGGAATCCAGTCCATGACCTTTCTCCGCCAAATCTGTAATGAACCGAAACGTCTGTTCCCGGTTATACCGTTTGCCCTGTCATGGTACGTACTCTTTTCGACGTTCTCCCGCCCGGGCATCAGCGCTGACGGGCAGACATATCTTCAGATAGCCCGCAACCTTCACTTTGGCGCCGGACTTGGCTGGCAAGCGCTCTGGGTACCTCCGCTGCACTCTATCCTCATTGCGCTCGTCGGGTGGTTTCCCGGCGTTCCCGATCTGCTTATGGCTGCTGCGATAGTCGGCGCGGTCATGGGGGGGCTCCTTACCGTTGCCGTCTGGCTCCTTGCATCAGAGCTTTTCGGTTGTTCCGTCGCCTTGGGAGCATCCGTCATAGCCGCGCTTTTTCCGCATTTCCTCTGGATCAGCAAGGCTCCCGAGGCCGAATGCACCTATACGGCTCTCCTCGTCTGTTCCCTCTGGTTTTTTGCTGTTGCGCTCCGCAAGCGGACGGCCGGCATGTTCATTCTCGTCGGCATTGCCTTCTCGCTTACCTATATGGCGCGCTCGGAAGGGTTTCTGGTGATGCTCTTTATCGTTGCCGCAGCGCTTTTTGCCGAATGGCGCCGCACCCTGCGGGGAAATATGGTGCGGCTTATTGCCTTACTCCTGCTGGCATTCATCCTGACGTCATTACCGTATCTTGTTTTCCTCAGGAACCAGTATGGTGGCTGGGTCATCAGCCCAAAATCAACGTATGTGCTGATCTGGATGAAAGACAGGATTTACCACGACAACAATCGGGGAGAGGTTGGGAATGAAGAGTTGTGGGGGCTTACGGGTAGCGGCAAGCTGAAATGGCAGGTGCCGACCGGTTTCGGAGATGTCGCTTCTTATCTCATGTCTCATCCCGCCAAGAGTGCTCACGTTTATCTTGCCAATCTGCTTCAGGAAGTTCCGGGCAGAATTCCCAATAACAGCGGCATGGAACGATACCCTCAGGTTTTTCCGGTAATTCTGGCCCTTGCCGCTCTCTTTGCGTCCTTTCGGAAATGGGGTGAAGGATCGGATCGCAACAAGGCGGTGCTGCTTTCTCCTTTCCTGATACTGCTGGTGTTACCGGTGTTTACGGAAGGGTGGTGGAAATATATGGTCCCCTATGCTCCGCTCCTGATTGTTCTGGGATGTGCAGGGATTGCGTTTGCTGCGGAATTGCTTTTCAAGCGGGTTCCGCAATTAGCGGGACGCGTTTCATTGGGGATCATGCTGGTAGTTGCGCTGTTCTTTCGATTTACGGTATTTCCCGTACCGATCGTGCAATCCCAAGAACCTGGCGCCACTCGTGTGGAGCAGCCGTCGGCGGAGGTCGCGGCGCGCCGTGCCTATGCTGTCGATGCGGACAACGCGGGACACTGGATTGCCGAAACCATGGGGCCGGGCCATAATTACATGGTTGCCTGGTCAAAATTAATTTTTCCTCTGAACGGGCTCTGGACCGCTATGCCGGTAGCGGAATATCCCCGGTTGCACGCTTTTGCACTGAAACAGGGGGCGGAATTTCTTCTCGCTGAGATGGATGGTTCCGTCCCGGATAAACAGCTGGAAGAAGCACCTCCCGGCCTGACGTATGTGACACGGTACCGGTCGCCGCAGAGCGGGTATACGGTTGCGATATATCGCTTTGTTCCGCTATAGTGGATTCTGAGAAACCGCTGCCGGCTGCACCATGCTCTTGTATCGGTACTTTCGTATGGGGACGCTTCGCGGCAAAATATAATATAATGAAAAGAGAACATCATGCGTTATCCTGATAAAAAAGGGCACTTTGGCCAGTATGGCGGGCGCTATGTCCCTGAAACCCTCATGCCCGCTTTGCTGGAACTGGAACGGGCCTATGAACAGTATCGCCATGATCGTGAGTTCAAACAGGAATTCGCGTATTACCTGCGGCAGTACGTCGGACGCCCAAATCCACTTTACTATGCGGAAAAACTGACGAAAAAACTGGGGGGCGCACGTATTTATCTCAAACGCGAGGACCTGAATCATACTGGCGCGCACAAGATAAACAATACCATCGGTCAGGGGCTCCTGGCGCGGCGGATGGGGAAAAAACGGGTTATTGCCGAAACCGGAGCCGGTATGCATGGTGTTGCAACTGCTACCATTGCCGCCCTGTTCGGCATGTCGTGTGAGGTGTTCATGGGGGAGGAGGATACCCATCGACAGTCACAGAATGTCTTCCGTATGAAACTGCTCGGGGCGACCGTAACCCCGGTAACCGCCGGTACCGCAACCCTGAAGGATGCCATGAACGAGGCGATGCGTAACTGGGTTGCCACCATCCATGAAACTTTTTATGTAATCGGCACGGTAGCCGGACCGCATCCGTATCCGATGATGGTGCGGGACTTCCAGTCCATAATCGGCGCTGAGGTCAAGAAACAGCACAAAAAGGTTGAAGGGCGTCTGCCCGATTACCTGGTGGCCGCCGTTGGTGGTGGCAGTAACGCCATGGGTCTGTTCTATCCCTTTCTCAAAAACAGTGGGGTCCGCCTGGTGGGGGTCGAAGCCTCCGGTTACGGTATCGAAACCGGCAGGCATGCCGCACCGCTCTGTGCCGGGTCACCCGGTATCCTGCATGGTAACAAAACCTATCTGCTGCAGGACCAGCATGGTCAGATCACTCATGCCCACTCAATTTCGGCGGGTCTCGACTATCCCGGTGTCGGACCGGAACACTCATGGCTGAAAGATAGCGGCCGTGCCGAATACGTCTCTATTACCGACGACGAGGCGCTGGAAGGATTCAGTG
Organism: uncultured Geobacteraceae bacterium; assembly: GCA_903930585.1. Taxonomy (GTDB): domain Bacteria; phylum Desulfobacterota; class Desulfuromonadia; order Geobacterales; family Pseudopelobacteraceae; genus JACRCG01. Next base: position 9,684 of record CAIYZD010000706.1, read on the forward strand.
TCCTGACCCGTGAAGAGGGTATCATTCCGGCTCTGGAATCGTCACACGCCATCGCGCATACCCTGAGACTGGCTCCCACATTGGGTAAGGATAAAACCATAGTGGTCTGTCTGTCCGGACGTGGCGACAAGGATATGCATACGGTCGCCGAGGCGATGGGGGTATCGTTCTAGCGTCCCGTATGCTGAAAATTTAGCCGCAATTATGTGGCTTAAGTCTCGCTAAAGCCCGAAAAAATCGGGCTTTTTTTGTTGACCGGATGTATCGGTTCCGTTATTATAAACTTGTTTTATATTTACGAAGGAGGCGCGTAATGCATCTTGTTGATCAGATCAAGGAAAAGGCCAGAAAGAACCGGCAGATAGTGGTATTGCCGGAAAGTTACGACGAACGAATGCTGTACGCTGCTGAAAAGATTGTTTCGGAAGGACTGGCAACTATTGTCATTCTTGGTGATCCGGCCAAGATACAGGCGGATGCCGCCGCCAAAGGGATTAATCTGGCGGGAGTCGAACTTCTGAATCCCGCGACATCGCCAAAACTTGAATCATACGTCGCCGATCTGGTCGAACTGCGCAAGGGGAAGGGGTTGACCGCCGATGAAGCACGGAAACTTCTGACTGCCGATGATAACCTGTACTATGCCGGCATGATGGTGCGTAACGGCGATGCCGGTGGTGAAGTCGCCGGTGCCGCCGGCACTACCGGCAACGTGCTTAAAGCTGCTTTTCAGACCGTCGGTCCGGCCAGGGGAATTAAAACGGTATCCTCCTGCTTTCTCATGATTACCAAAACGCCGACATTCGGCGAAAACGGTATCATTCTTTTCGCCGACTGCGCCGTTAATCCGAATCCCGATGCCCAGGCTCTGGCGGAAATTGCCGTGGCCACAGCAGGAAGCTGCAAGGCGTTTCTGGACGTTGATGCCCGGGTTGCGCTACTTTCCTTCTCCACGAAAGGGAGCGCCAGTCATGCCGATTGCGACAAAGTCTTAAAGGCGCTGGAGATTGCCAAACGGATCAAGCCGGATATGCAGATCGACGGCGAATTGCAGGCTGACGCGGCCCTCCTTCCGAACGTGGGGAGCAAGAAGGCTCCGGGAAGTGGTGTGGCCGGCAAGGCCAACGTCCTGATTTTCCCCGACCTTGATGCCGGAAACATCGCCTACAAGCTGGTCGAGCGGGTCGCGGGCGCTGAAGCGGTCGGCCCGATCATTCAGGGGCTTGCCAAGCCGGTCAACGATTTGTCGCGCGGCTGTTCGGTAGATGATATCGTCAATGTAACCGCCATTACGGCGGTGCAGGCTGCCCAGGGGTAAATCAATTACAGATCCCCGGTCATTTCCTGCAACAGGTAGAGCTTGACGTTGAGCTTACGGACACATTCCACAATTTCCCGCAGCTGCCCTTCATCAAGCCCGCACTCTTCTTCAACCCCCTGGAACCAGGGATACCCCTTGGGGAGCGGCGTCAGGGCGCCGTCGCGGAGCAGCATCAGGTCTACAAGGTCGTTGACGCGCCCGGTTGCTTCCCAGGGGTCACGGTAGTTGAACTGCCGCGCGACGACGTGCAGTCCCATCCCGTTTGGAAAGAGTGCTTTTACTTCAAAGGAAAACTCACGCGGGGCGCTATAGCTGTCGCTCCGTCCGGAACGTACCATTACCTCGGCTTGCGCCTTTTTCAATAATTCTCCGACCGATTCGGCGGTCATGGCGGTGTATGTTTCCATCGTCATATCTCCATTCGTAATTCGATACCCCACGGCGCCGGTTTTTCCGCGGCAGCGGTCAATACCCACAGGGTTGGAAACTCCATTGCTTCGGGAGCCGGCCCGATGCCGTCGGTAAGATAAATTACCGCTGCCGGCAGGGGATGCATGGTTTTTGCGTAGGCAAAGACCGGCCGGAGGTCGGTGAAGCCGCCGCCGTCATAGCGTTTGACACTGCCGGGAGCGCCGCTGAGGGATGCAATCCGCTGGATGCGGCTGTTGGCGTACAATACGGTGATGATGGCGTCGCGACCGGCGGCAATGTGGAGCAGTTCGCGGGCAAACGTTTCCCGCAGCTCGGCACTGTTGGTCGAATCACTGACGTCAACTCCGATCAGCAGATTAAGGCGGCGCCGCTTTCTGATTCCGGGTGTGGTATGCTCAAAGCGGCGATGTTCCCGCATCCAGGAACTCCTCCGGCCGGTACGTCCGGCAGTGGCAACAAATTGCCGCAAAATTTGACGCCATGGGAGCGGAGACGGTTGAAGCAGGGTATCGACAACGCTCCGGAGTTCTGCCGGAGTTTCGCCGTCGCTCCCTCTCAGACTCTCCCTGGTTATTGCTCGCACCGTTTCCTCTGCCAGCGCCAGCGGCGTACTGTCGGCATCGCTCCAGATTCCGTGGCTATCGAGGGTGGTTGCGGAATCGGCGCCGCGCCCGTCACCGGGAGCACCCTGCTCCGAGCGGTCGGCATCGCCATAGCCGCTGCCATCCAGATTCCCGGTGTCGAATGGGGGAACGAGCAGCCCGTAATATTCCTCCGCCGCCAACCCGTCGGGAGCATCGTAATGTTCAGGAAGGAGCGCATCTGCCGGAAGGTCGGAGATACCCGGATTAATCGCCAGGTCACAGGCAATATCCCAGTCATGCTGGTTTCGCTCCTTGCGGCGCAGCGGATGGAGATGCAGCAGGTGTTTGACGAGGTGTTCCAGAAGTGAGCGTTGTTGCGCTGCCGCCAGGGCGGCGAAAGGTGCGGGATCGACCGTCAGGACCGGAATGCCGTCCCTGACGGTAACTCCGGCGGGCTTCCCGTTCAGCGTGCGCTCTTCGCGGCGCAGATTGAGGATAAAATGCCCGTAGAACGGCCGTTCCCGCAGCAGACGCACGACGGCATTTTCAAGCGGACCGTTGTTCATGCCTCACGGGAGATAATCCGGATGGCGTCGAATACCACACTGTCGTACTTATCCTGTGCAATGCCGAGTGCAACTTCCGGGATCTTGAGCAGTGACTTGACGAAGCCGAAACGGAGATCGCGCGGCAGGACGGAAATATAGGCGACCAGATGCGATTCCTGGTCCGGCGTGAGTGTCGGCGATGCCTGCAACGTTGCCGTCAGATCGTTGATTGTGGCCGCCTGGACGTCGTCCCGCTGCTTTTCGGCCTGCCCGGCAACCTGCGGCCAATCATTCAGGATTTCGGCTGCGGTCAGGGGGCGTCCCTTGCGGTCAGCCAGCCACCGCATGAAGGTAATGGCGGCTTCCTTGCCGACGATACCTGCATAGACCTCCATTTCCAGATCACCGGGAAAACGGCAATTCCGTTTCAGGACGCTGACCATCTCCCACCCCCGCTCGGTCGGCTCGACCTGCAGTTCCATCGGTGCTCCCTGGCGGGCCAGCATTCCGGAATTTCCCGCCAGGAACCGGCGCACGTCGCCGGACAGTTTCCGCTCCGCGGCATAGCGGGCCCAGCAGCTGTAATCGGTTTCGACAAACAGCATCACCATCCGGTCGATCAGGGCGCGGTCAAGCGTCGCCACCTGGTAGGTGCCGTCCGGAGGGTTGATACTGACGATCACCTTGTGCCGTTTGGAGAGATGGTGAGTGTGCAACGACCGGAACAATCCCTCTGCGGGCGGCTCCACAAACTGGAAAATGGCCTGCAGAGTGTCCTCCTGCTGGGCCCGGTTCAGTTCATCGCAGTGAACCACGGTCGGCGGTTCGTCATCGCCGGGCCACCAGGAGGGGCGCGACCAGTACATTATTTCACCATCCCGGTACGGAATGCCGACCAGATCTCCCACCTCCATCTGTCCGAGGCGCAGTGACACATACCTCCTCTCGATCTCGCGGCACGCCTGGATGATTCCGGCGCTTTTGCCGACTCCGCGATGCCCGACCACACAGGGTGTCAGGTCAGTTTTGGTGATGATTTCCTTGATGACGATTTTCATCTGCTCGATGTTCATGAAGTTGCTCCGAAAGTTAAGGACAATAATAATCCTGTTGCATCATAGCGGCAATGGTTTTGGTTTTCAAGAGGATACTGCCAGGCGTCTATCGGCGAATCATAACACTTTAATTTGTAAGGCGAACAAGGGGATGTATTTCAAGATCGGAATTGATTGCAGGGTTCTGCTATGATAATGTGAACAGCAGGGAATTATTTCGTATGGGACACGTTTTACGGGAGGAACTATGGCAATAGCACTTGAAAGGCGGGTTGACGCCCTGGTGAGTGACGTACAGGCAATTCAAAAAGAATTGATTCTCTCCAAAATGCAGCAGAACAAAAGGAGTCGTCGTAACCAGGATATCTGGGATTCTCTTTCTCAAAAAGTCGCGACCTCATGGGATTCAGTCACTGCGGTTGATGAAATAGCGTCCCAAAGGGAAAAACAATGGTAAAATCTGTCACCATTGACAGTTCCGTAATAATTTCATCGCTGCTACCCAATGAGAAACGCCATGAGGAAGCCTGCCATATATGGAACAAAGTCTTGAGCGGAGAAACTCCAGCCGTCATGCCTTATTCAGTTCTTGTAGAGGTTGTTGCTTCGATACGGCGTCGCACAGGCTCTGAACTTCTTGCTGTTGAAGTCCAGAAAGCGCTGGAAGGTATATCGTCACTTTCGTTTGTCATGCTCGACAGTCGTACCGCCGTCAGAGCATGCAGGGTGGCAACCAAAACGGGTTTGCGTGGTATGGATGCTCTTGTTGTTCAGGTTGCCAAAGAATACAAGTCAGAACTGATAACTTTCGATAGCGAGATGCTGCAGAAAGCAGCTTCAGTGCTATAGTCTTCCTGTTTTTTATTACTCCCGTTGATACAGCAATCGCGGAACCTCCACTCCCCTATGAACCATCCGAGTAAAAAGCCCTGCTCAGGCACCAAAGGGATCTACGCTGTGAAACGGGAGTTCAAAACCTTATACCTGAGCGGGTCGCTCAGTCCCGCCTCGGCAAATCCCTTCAGGCGCAGACGGCAGGAGTCGCACAACCCGCAGGAAAGGCCTTTCGGTGTCGGATCGTAGCAGGAGTGCGTCAATGCGTAATCCACCCCCAGTTCCACGCCGCGCCGGATGATATCGGCCTTGGTCATATTGATCAGCGGAGCATGGATTTTGAACGGTACCGTTCCTTCCACACCTGCCCTGGTGGCCAGATTGGCCATCTTCTCAAACGATTCTATGTATTCCGGACGACAGTCAGGATAGCCGGAGTAATCAAGTGCATTTACGCCGATGTAGATGTCCGACGCACCCAGCACTTCGGCCCACCCCAGTGCAAAGGAAAGGAAAATGGTGTTGCGGGCCGGTACATAGGTGACTGGAATGTCGTTCCCGACGCCATCTTTCGGAACATCGATGTCAGCCGTCAGGGCGCTCCCTCCCATCAAGCGGAGGTCGAAATCGACCACCAGATGTTCCGCTGCGCCGATCCGTTTGGCATTGCTCCTGGCAACCGACAGCTCGAAGCTGTGGCGCTGACCGTAGGAAAAACTGATGGCATGGGGAATGAAGCCCTCCGCTGCGGCTATTGCCATACAGGTGGTGGAATCCAGGCCGCTGCTATACAAAACTACCGCTTTACGTTGCATGATATGGTTCTCCGGGCACAGTATGTGAACTTTAACGATTGCAATTTTACGCGTAATGAGTACAATAAGTCTACTTTTCTCATGAATCTGCGCCGGAAAAAAGTAAAATCATCCCATAGATGAGGCCTGCCGGATAGCAGGTCTTTTTCATTTGAGGCGACATGCGACTAAAAGAGGAACAGATACGCGGGTTGGCAGAGAAGGTGTATAGTGACTTATCGGCTGATAACCTGATACTGCCGCGGGGGGAACGTGGGACAGTTATAACCGGAATCGCCCGCGTTATTTCGCAGAACTTTGCCGCTGAGCAGAAGCTGGAACGGGACGCGGAAAAGCTGCTGGATGAAACGCTTGACGCAATGGGGCGTGGCGCTGCGGATATTGACCGGCGCCGTATGCTGAAGATGGTCAAGGATAAGCTGGCAAAGGAACGCAAAATAGTCCTGTAATTCCTGATTTTAAGGGGGTTTAGCATGTCGTTGTCTGAAGACCGCATTTCCACAATAGCCCATGAAATAGTTACCTGTATCTGGCGGGATGATCTGGCGGATGTCTCCGATGACAGCCGGGCACTCGGTCGGGTCAAGCAGACGCTCGAAGCCTTTTTTGGCGCGGTGGACGAAATCGAGGCTGCGGTCAAGGCGAAACTGCGCAATAAGGCTCCCGGTAGCCGTGATTATGATGTTCTGTATCAAAAGTTCTACCACGACGAAATGGTCCGAAGAAAACTGTGAAAACCTGCCGGCGAATTCTGCATCTCAATCATTATTCCCACTTACTACCGGCCATGAGCTGCTGCTCACGGCCTTTTTCATGAAAGGCTGATCTACATGTCATATCGCTTCAGGCCGGCTCTGCTCTCCTTTGCCGGACTACTGATTATCGCACGCACAACTCTTTCAGCGCCGATGGACGATTATCTGAGTCGTGCCGCACTGCAGTACCGCGAAAAGGATTACGGCGCGGCCTATGTATCGGCCGGGAAATCATCTGACCAGACCTATCGGTCGTTTATACGCGGTATGTCGGCACTGCGTCTGGACAAGTTCGAGGAGGCGGCGCAGTTTCTGGCCGAGGCGGAGCTGAAGCTCCCCCAGATCGCCGATTATGCCATATACTTTCAGGCAGAGGCATTGCTGAAACAGAAAAAATATCCTGCGGCCGCGGCTAAGGCGGCGTCCGTTCAGACGCTGTTTCCTGCGTCGAAAATGGTGCGCCGTTCGGAAAAACTGTATGCCGATGCTTTTTTCGAGGCGGCCGACTATAAGAAGGCCCTCGTTTCATACCAGTTGTTCATAGAGAAATACCCAGCGGGAAGCGATTCCGTCGATGCCAGTTATCAGACGGCACGTTGCCGGGACGAGTCGGCAGATGCGGCGGGATCAGTGCCTATTTATCGGAGCATCTGGCTCAATAACCCGGCTTCTCCCCAGGCCGTTAAAGCTCAGGAACGGCTCAAACAGCTGGAACTGGCGGGTATCAAAGCGGCTCCGTACACGGCTGACGAACTTTTGAAACGCGCAGCTGCCCTCTATGCGCAGAATGAGTTTACCGCCTGTGTGAAAACTCTGGATATGATTTCTCTTTCAACGCAGTCTCCGGCAGTTGCGGGCCGGATCGATCTCCGCTCCGGCATGGCCCGGTATCGCCTGCGGCAGTACAAACAGGCTGAGGAGCGGTTTGTCAAGGCGGCTGCCGACCCAGTGCCGGGAGTCCGTTCCGAAGCGCGTTTCTGGTTGGCCAAGTCGCTTGATCGTCAGGATTTGAAAGATCGGGCTCTGGCGTTGTACCTTGAGTTGGGTGGAGAGGGGAAAAAACAGGAATTTGCGGATGGCGCCCTGATGGAGGCGGCTGCATTAAAGCGCGGTCTCGGACAGTATGCCGAAGCAGCGCGGCTCTTCGACCAGGCTGCCAAGCTGTCGACTGAACCTAAAACTATTGCCAAATCAGTCTGGGATGCGGGGTGGTGCCGCTATCTGGGGGGCGATTATCCGGCCGCCGCCACTGCTTTAAAAAGTTTACTTGCCGACGAAACTCAGCGCGAGAAGATTCTTTACTGGCTCGGCAGGACAATGGAAAAAAGCAGCGACCCTGCTGCCGCCTCGTACTACCGTACTCTGCAGGACGAGTTCCCGGCCGGTTTTTATGCAACCTGGTATCGCGAAGAGAAGGGGATAAAAGATACCCGCGAGTCGCTCGGCAATCGCGACCCTCTGGTAGAACTCCCCCCACTGGCCGGATTTGACAAGCCGCGCCTGCTGGCATCGCTTGGAATGTTTGACGAAGCCCGGATCGAGATGGTGGCAGCTCGTAAGAGGAATGGTGAGAGGAAAGGGCAGTTTCCCGCTCTTGCCAGGATCTATCTCGAAATGCGTGACTATGGTTCGGCTATCTCCCTGTTTATGCAAAACCGTCCCGTTGTGTGGAATAAGGGGGCCTTGCCGCTCTGGACCGCCGGTTATCCACGGGCGTATTCGGACCTTGTCAGTCAAAATGCTGCGCTGAACGGACTGTCTGAAGGGCTCGTCTATGCATTTATCCGCGCCGAAAGCGGTTTTACTCCGGCGGTCAAATCGGGGGCCGGAGCAATCGGGCTCATGCAGATGATGCCCGCCACGGCCAAACTCACCGCCCGCGAAAAGGGTGAGTTCAATCCCCAACGGCTGATCGTGCCGGAGTACAACATCAAGCTGGGCACCAGGCATCTTCACGACCTGATGAAAGAGCATAATGGTGATGTGGTTTATATGGCGGCAGCGTATAACGCCGGTTCGAGTGCGCTTGAACGGTGGAAAAAGTGTTACAAGGGGCTGAAGAAGGATGAATTCATCGAGAGTATCCCGTACCAGGAAACCCGCGACTATGTAAAGAAGGTGTATGCTTCGGCAGCTACTTATCGGCAACTGTATGGGCTGAAGTGATTTTGTTTACGCCACTTTTTTTGCTTACCCATATCATGTTTACGCAGGTCCTTCGCCGGAATTTATGTGCCGGGAATATTCACAAAGAGTTACTGGATATATATTCTCCATTAGTGTACATTACGTAGTACATTCATATGTACAGGCGAGGTGTTATATGAAACAAGCTACTTTTTCCGAATTACGGAATCATGCCAAGCAATACTTCGACTTTGTCGAGTCCGGTGAATCCGTCAGGATTGTGCGCAACGGCAAGCCGATTGCCGACATCGTACCGCTCGCTCAAGGTCTTCCCTCCTGGAAACGTCGAGTGGCACAGCCTTTGACGATTGACGGCGTGTCACTTAGCAAGCTTATCCTTGCTGAACGGGAGACCGCTTCCTGATGCGGGTTTTTTTTGATTCATCTGCTTTTGCAAAACGCTATGTTCGTGAAGAGGGGAGTGAACTTGTGCTGTCCTGGTGCGATCAGGCAACGGAACTCTGTCTGTCCGGTATTGCCCTGCCCGAAATCATTTCAGCCTTTTGTCGCCTTCAGCGTGAAAACCGGATCACTCCGCTTCAATATAGACATTTAAAGGCCATGCTCATTGCTGATGTTGTTGATGCGGCCGTTTGCGATCTGGCCCCCGAGGTTATACGCCATTCGATTAACACACTGGAAAGTAATACTCTGCGTGGAATGGATGCCATCCATATAGGAAGCGCCCTGGCACTCAACGCAGATGTATTTATCTCCTCTGACGCCCGGCAGTGTATTTCTGCGGAACGAGCCGGACTGCGAGTTGTGCAGGTATCCAGTAATGGCTGAACAAACCCCCATGATGCGCCAATATCTGGAGATCAAATCGGGATATCCCGATGCGATCCTCTTCTTCCGCATGGGGGATTTTTATGAGATGTTTCTGGATGACGCCCTGTTGGCTTCCCGCGTCCTTGACATCGCCCTGACCTCCCGAAACAAGGGGAGCGGCGACGAGATCCCGTTTTGCGGTGTTCCCTACCATTCAGTAGCTCCCTACATTGCCCGGTTGATCGAAACCGGCCACAAGGTTGCCATCTGTGAACAGGTTGAAGATCCGAAACAGGCCAAGGGGATCGTCAGGCGCGAAGTCGTCAGGGTTGTCACCCCCGGCCTGTTGATCGAATCCGAAAGCCTGGTGCCGGACGAAAATAATTATCTGCTGGCGCTCTGCGCCGAATCGGGAGGCAACTGGGGGTGTGCCTGGCTGGATGTTTCAACCGGTGAATTCCGGGCGACTGAATTGGCCGGTGCCGCCGCCGCGCTGGCCGAAGCGGTCGGGATCAATCCCCGTGAGATTCTGCTCTCCGACGCCCTTGAGCGTGCCGCTCTGCCGCCCGATCTCCGCGCCTTTCTGGGGGAGCGGATCGTTTCTCGTGCTCCCGGCTGGATCTATGATCGCGACTATGCCACGACGCTGCTCTGCAATCATTTCGGCGCCGCCTCGGCCGAGGCGCTCGGCCTGGAAGGGGCGCCCGCCGCACTGCTGGCTGCCGCTGCCGCGCTCTATTACCTGCGGGAAAACCGCAAAGCGGCGCTGCCGCACATCCGTGATATTATTGTCTCGCGCCGGAGTCAGCATCTGGCCCTTGATCCAGCGACCCGCCGCAATCTGGAGATTACCGCGAGCATGGCCGAGGGGAAACGCGCCGGTTCGCTGCTCGGCTGTCTGGACCGCACCGGAACCGCCATGGGCGCCCGCCGTTTGAAGCAGTGGCTCAGTTATCCCCTGATCGAGTTGGCGCCGATCAGGGAGCGACTGGACGCGGTTGAAGAGTTGCTGGAGTCACCCGGCCTCCGGGAAGAACTGACAGCGCGCTTGAAAAATATCGCCGACCTGGAACGGCTCAACGGCCGCATCGGCATGGCCAGCGCCGGCGGCCGCGATCTGCGGGCACTGCACGATTCACTGATTCATCTCCCCCCTCTGCTGGATCAATTGACGGTAGTGCAGAGTCCCCTCTTGAAGTCGCTGCGGGTCTCCATAGATCCGCTGGAGGAGATCTGTGCCCTGGTGGCGCGTGGTATTATTGAAAATCCGCCGTTCTCGCTGCGTGAAGGGGGGATCATCGCTTCAGGTTACAATGATGAGCTGGACGAATTGCGTGCCATCAGCAGTGAAGGGAAGGGGTTCATCGCCCGGATGGAGGCTCAGGAGCGTGCGCGCACCGGCATCTCGACCCTCAAGATCCGCTATAATCGCGTCTTCGGCTATTCGATCGAGATTACCAAAAGCAACCTGGCCAATGTCCCGGCTGACTATATCCGACGCCAGACCCTGGCCAATGCCGAGCGGTATATAACTGCCGAGTTGAAAGAGTACGAGGAGAAGGTGCTGGGTGCGGAAGATCGTATCTGCGCCCTGGAATTCACCCTGTTTCAGGAAATCCGCGAACTCGTCGCCGGTCAGGCTGAACGGATCGCCCGCACCGCCGACGGCATGGCGGTTCTGGATGTGCTCATGTCGCTGGCACTGGTGGCCGGTGAACGCAATTACTGCAAACCGCTCGTGGACGAGTCGAACGTTATCGATATCCGTGATGGTCGCCACCCGGTGATCGAGGCGATGAAGCTGGGGGAACGCTTCGTACCGAACGACACGCTGCTCGATGCGGACAGTAACCAACTGCTGATGATTACCGGCCCCAACATGGCCGGTAAATCGACCTATATGCGCCAGGTGGCGCTGATCACCCTGATGGCCCAGGCGGGCAGTTTCGTCCCTGCGGGCGAGGCGCGCATCGGCATCGCCGACCGCATCTTCACCCGTGTCGGAGCGGGGGACAACCTGGCCCGCGGTCAGTCCACCTTCATGCTGGAAATGATGGAGGCGGCCGGTATCCTCCGCAATGCCACCCCGCGCAGCCTGATAATCATGGACGAGATCGGTCGCGGTACCTCGACTTTTGACGGCGTTTCCATCGCCTGGGCAGTGGCAGAGTATATCCACGACGTCCCGACCTGCCGCAGTCGTACCCTCTTTGCCACCCATTATCATGAGCTGACCGAGCTGGCGACTACCCGGGAACGGATCAAGAACTTTACCGTGGCGGTACGGGAATGGAACGATCAGGTCATCTTCCTCCGCACGATCATCCCCGGCGGAGCCTCCCACTCCTATGGTATCCAGGTGGCCCGGTTAGCGGGGATGCCGTCCGATGTTATCGAACGGGCCAAGGAGATCCTGCGCAACCTGGAGAACGGTGAGTTCGAAGAGGGGGCGCCGCGTCTGGCCAAGAGCAGCAAAAAACCGCCTCGCGAACCGTCACCCCAGTTCTTGCTGTTTGAAACCAGCGAAGATCAGCTGCGCCTGCGCCTCAAAAAGCTTAATATCGCCACCCTGACGCCGCTGGAAGCGCTCAACCTGCTGGACGAGTTAAAGCGGATGGTCTGAGGGGGATGGAACCTATTACATGGGCGTAGAAATTTATGTGGGGCATATCTCCGGTACGGTTACGGAAGACGAAGTGCGGAAACTGTTTTCCGTGGTCGGTACGGTTTCATCCGTCCACCTCGTAACCGACTCCGGTACCGGCGAATTCCGGGGATGCGGCTATGTCAGGATGTCGACTGAAGATGAGGCCAGAGAGGCGATTGATCTTTTAAATGGGGCCAAGCTTGGTGACCGGTTGATTGTTGTCAGAGAGGCCCCGCCCAAAAACTTCAAGAAAACCGGCTCGCCCAGGATTAGGCATATACGGTAAAGCTGTCCCGTAAGGCCTTTTTCTCAATTGCCGATACCGGTACCGAGGGGGCTCTTTTGACTGGATCCCGGCCTGACGAGAGCGTTACGACATCCTCGGGAAGGATGAATGTGCTCCTACTAGTGGTCGTACCGGCGATTTCTCTTTTTCCGGGTATTCTTTGCTGGTCCGGTCTGATCTGATACTGGGGGCTGTTATTGTTGACAGCTTGCATGACGGTGCTCCTCTCGATGAATAGCCGGGGTGCTTTCCGATCTATTTCATTCGATTTAGTACGCATGAAGCGTGCCATCTGAAATAATATCATCAATTACAGCGTGTTGTTTACATCGTGCCGGGTTGTATCGGGCAGGAAGCGATGCTTTGACGGAATTTTGAAACTGTTTGAATACGATTTGTGACAAGTTTCTGACACGATGGATCGGACAGGATGCCATGCGGTCAAGTTCACGTCTATACTTACGGAGGAGGCGAGGTCACAGGCGCGTCGAGCAGTGCAGCGGTTATCGGTGTGGTAAAGGGGGGGCGTGGAGGTGCTAACTGTTGAGAAAAAAACAGTAGTTGTTCTTGCCGCTTCTTTTTACCGCATACATGGCGGTATCTGCGCCGTGCAGCAGTTTTTCGGCATCTTCCGCGTCATCGGGGAAGATGCTGATTCCGATGCTTGCGCCGATATGACATATGGCTGTGCCGATGGCAAAGGGTTGCGAGAGCTGTGTCAGTATTTTCTCCGCCACGCGGGCAGCGTCGTTACGCTGTTTAAGGCTGGCAAGAATAACGGTAAATTCATCTCCCCCCATTCGCGCCACGGTGTCGGATGCCCGCAGGATTGATTTGATACGTTCTGCAACATGGCAGAGCAGTTGATCGCCCGTCTCATGTCCGTAAGTGTCATTAACGTCCTTGAAACCATCCAGATCTATGAACAGGACACTGCACCGTCTGTTTTCCCGTTTGGCAAGGGTAATTGCCTGACTGGTGCGATCAAAAAACAGTGCCCGGTTCGGCAAGCCGGTCAGACTGTCGAAATGTGCCATCTGCGCCAACTGTTCCTGAAGATGTTTGCGCTCGGTGATGTCCTCCTTTACCGCAACAAAGCTGGTGATAGTGCCGGAGGCGTTTTTGATAGGGGAGATACATGCTTTTTCCCAGAAAAGTCTCCCCTGCTTGCTCCGGTTATGGAACTCCCCCTGCCACTCCTGGCCTGCCAGAATCGTTTCCCAGAGCTCACGATAAAACTCCTCCGGCAGGGTGTCGCTCTTCAGGACACGAGGGTTCCGCCCCAGTACCTCATCTACGGCATATCCGGTCATGTGACAAAATTTCGGATTAACATATTCAATTGCTCCGTTCGCATCGGTTATGACGATGGCTGCCGGACTCTGCTCCACGGCTGTGGATAGTTTGTGCAACGTATTTTCTGTCTGTTTCCGATCGGTTATGTCTCTCCAGTGTACTAACTGCATCTTTCGGCCATGCAGGAAGATCAGTTTTAGCGAGGTGTCAACAAAAAACTCGGTGCCGTCAAGGCGGTGATGCAGCCATTCAAAATGCATGTCTTGTTGCTCAAATACCGTTCGGATGATCGTTTCGGCTTTTTGGGAGGATACCTGTCCATCCGGCTGCAACTCCGGCGAAAAGAAGGATGGATGCCGCATCAGAACCTGCTCCTGTGACGTGGCGCCCAGCATGCGCACGGCCGCCTCGTTGCACTCCACAAAACAATTGGAATCGTCGATGAGCAGGATCGGGTCGGGGGCTTCGGAGAATATCTTGCGAAATGTCTCTTCACTCTCCCGAAGCGCTGCCTGGGTTTGCCTTGATTCCGTAACGTCGAAGGCCAGAATCGCCACACGCCTGACCTGCATGCTCGGGTCGATAATCGGCGTATTGACATGGAAAAAGTGGTAATTATCCCGCTGATCTTCAAACTGGACTGCCTGTCTGGTGGAGAGTGTTTTCGCAAGCAATTCACGACGAGCTTCGGCCAGGTCAGCAGGAAGATAGTCCCAGATCGGGGTGCTTATCATTCGGTCAGGTTCGGAGCCAAGGCGATGGGCAGCCGTCTTGTTTATCGCCAGAATAATGCCGCCGGGATCGATAAGCATCATGGATTCCGGTACCGCATCCAGCAGGGAGCTGACCAGATTTTCACGGTCGCGGACGACATCGAGGTACGTTTGGGTTCGTTCTTTTTCCTCTCTGATGACCAACTCGGAATGTTCAAGCTGACGCATCCGCCTGCCGAGAATGATTGCAAGCGCTATCACTGCGGCTGTTAACAGGATTGCCACCAGGCCGTCCTCGATGGTTTCCCGGTACCACCCGGCGAGTATGGCCTGCTTTTCAAATGACACCACGGCTACTACCGGATATCGGCCTGGCGCCTTGCAATAGGAGACGATGCGGTCGGTTGCGTCGGAGCCTTCCTGTGGATTGTGAAATGTTCCCTCATGATGCGCCTGGAGATGTGAGGTAAACAGGGGCTGATTCCCTATGTTCTGAGACATGGCCTTCTCATTAAAAGGTGCGATGACGAGATAGGAACCGTCGGTTCTCAGTAAAGAAATGCGTTGTGTGGTAATGGGGAACAGGGTGGTATAAAAGGAATCGAAGTAGTTTACACCAAGGGTAACTCCGATCAGTCCTTTGAAGGAACCGTCCGTACCGGTAAGCCGCCGTGAGAGGGAGAACCTCCATGTCTTACTCAGTCTGTTCAAATAGGGACGGGACACAAAGGATTCAGCTTTGGGATTGTCCCGGTGAAAACGGAAGTATTCTCGTTCGGATACATCCAGATGATGTGCCGGGTAGGCGGATGTCGTAGCGGTAAGTCCGCCATCCGCGTCTACTGCAAAGACGGAGCTGATTTGGGGGGCATTATGTATGTGTGCTGCAAACAGCCGGGTGAGTTGCTGTTCCTTAAAAGCGCTTATTCCTCCTTGTCTTGCAACATCGTCCATAACGGTGTCCAGGATCCGGTCAGCCTCTCCAAACGTCCGTGAGGCATGTTCAGCCAATGTGCGGGTATAGATAAGCCCCTGCTTCTCGGCGGCTCCGACGGTGGAGGTGTAGTTGTTATGGATGGTCAGGCTGGTAACCGCTCCCATGGCGAGGAGAAATACCGCTACCATAATGTACAAAACCTTGCTTACTCCGGCGTGCGACTGGCGCCTCATGGGAACTACCCCTCCAAACGGGATCAACGGAAACAGAGCTACCACAGGGAATAACAAATATGGCGTCTTTGTGTTTCGGACTTAAAATACCATACTGTATATATTTGTTAAATGCATAAATTTCTGCTAGAAAGAGGGCATGTTTTTAAAACGTGCGGAATCGATACATATGTGGCCCCATGAATAGATGCATCTGCATAATAACGTGTTTCCTTGTGTTCTGCCTGCTCGTGCCGTTTCCGGTTCATGCCGCCAAGAAAAAACCGGGAGTTTTCAGCGAACAGACCTCAGCCTCAATCCGTCCTCCGGCCGTTCTGAATGAGATGAAGCATTGGTCCAATCCTGATTATACGAGGATTTCGCTGGAACTTGACCGGGATGTTACCTGGGAGGCTCATGAGTTGGGTAAAGGTGGAAACGGCAAGCCCGGGCGGGTCTACATCGATCTGAAGCGGACACGGCTGGGGAAGAGTGTTACGGACATTACCATAGGAGATGGCTTGCTAAAGGGAGCCCGTGTCGGTCAGTACAAGGCTGATGTGGTACGGGTGGTGCTGGATACCGAGAACTTCAGGGAGTATAAAATATTCCCCCTGTCAGATCCGGCGCGATTGGTAATCGATGTTCGGGGCGAGCGTCCCACCGAGATATCCCGTTTGGAGCCGGTCGTCAC
Organism: uncultured Geobacteraceae bacterium; assembly: GCA_903930585.1. GTDB lineage: Bacteria > Desulfobacterota > Desulfuromonadia > Geobacterales > Pseudopelobacteraceae > JACRCG01. Next base: position 25,771 of record CAIYZD010000706.1, read on the forward strand.
TGCCGCACCCGAACGGGTCATGATGCCGAAGCAGGAGGACAAGCCCCATGTCGTGGAGAAAAAGCTCAAGCCGCCCCCCAAGAGTGCACTATCGAAAATCAGGCGCATAGTGGTCGATCCGGGCCATGGCGGCCATGATCCGGGCGCCGTTGGCCCGACCGGGATTCAGGAAAAAGACGTGGTACTGGCAATCGGGCTCAAGTTGCGGGAGCTGCTCACGGAAGAGCTGGGGGTGGATGTCGTCATGACCCGTTCGACCGATATATTTATTCCGCTGGAGGAGCGTACGGCAATTGCCAACAAGGTGGGAGCGGATCTGTTCCTGTCGGTACACGCCAATGCTGCGGTCAACCGCTCCGCGGCCGGAATTGAAACGTATTATCTCAACCTGGCCAAGACCGACAAAGTGGCGCAGTTGGCTGCCAAGGAGAACGGCACGTCTCTTGAAAAAGTCAGTGTGCTGCAGGCAATTCTGTTTGATCTCATGGCTAACTACAAATTGAATGACTCGGCACATCTTGCCAATGAAGTGCAGAAATCGCTCCATAAAAAAATCCGTACCATCCACAACGATGTCAAAAATCTGGGTGTCAAGCAGGGGCCGTTCTACGTCCTTGTCGGCGCATCCATGCCAAGTATCCTGGTTGAAACCGCCTTCCTCTCCAACGCTACGGAAGAATCACGCCTCAAAGATCCTGCATATCAGGAAATGGTTGCCAACGGGATACTTGAAGGCGTTCACAGCTACATCTCCAGTTTGAAGTAGTTAACCGTTAAGCTGTCCACGTGCGGAGATCTCCTCGGCAGTTGCCGGTCTAATGGCGGTAACGCATGCGCTGAATACTAATGCCATGCCGGCCAGCGGGTGATTGCCGTCCAGTACCGCTTTCCCCTCTGCGATTTCAGTCACGGTATAAAAAACGGCGCCATCCTCCAGTCCGTCTTCAGTATCGCCTTCGATCATCATTCCGACCTTGAGAGGTTGGGGCAGGTTTTCCACCGGTTCAATCTGCAGCAAGTTGAAATCGTATTCGCCAAAAGCGTCATTGGGTTGCAGTTTCACCGTTATCGCGTCACCCACACCCTTACCCTCCAATGCATTTTCTATCGGGAGAAATACGCCGTCATAACCGCCATGCAGATAGGAAATCGGGTCATTACCCGCATCGAGCACGTTTCCGTCGGGATCGGCAAGTTTGTAGTCAAGTGTAACGATGTCGTTTTTTGCTATCCGGATCATGTCGTTTCCTTTACGATCTTGGCAATAGTGCGTCGTTCGGGCGATTCAGAACTGTCGGTTTGTGATAAATAAATTGAATTGACTGCGACCAGCAGTGTGTTTAGCTTGTCAAGATCCACTGCGCGTGAGCCGGGGAGTGATTCGGTTTCGGTCAGGTTAAGCGGACAGCAATCACTGCTGCGCTGGTCGTCTGTCGTGTAGACGATAGGGAGGCCATGAGTCCGGCAGATAATAGGACGGACGTCGTATAATAAGCAGCGGTGATGAAACAGAAGCGGGCAGCGCTCTTCATCAGCATGCTCCGAAACATGGCGGCGAATCATTTCGGCCTGAGCTTCGGGCAGATTTTCCATTGCTTCCCGTATGGCTGCAGCTTCTACGGGAAAAACGGAAATAGCGGTGCAGCAGGAGCTGCACCCTTCAGAACAGGTTATCTGTTCCCCCAGCAACGCTGCAATACCGTTGCAGAGTGCGTCAACCCGCGCGATCAACTGTTTATAGTTTTCGAGGAAATGAGGCATGGCGGCACTGTAGCATATCTATTTGTCTGATTGTTACATGAAATTAAGGGGTTCTCGAATCAATTTCCCTCACTTTGCGCTTTAAGAGCTTCCATCTGATAATACGCCCGCAAGGCATCGGTTATTTCGGCAATGTCACCGGTCATGATCGAGTCAAGACGGTACAGCGTCAGGCCGATACGGTGATCGGTCATACGCCCCTGCGGGAAGTTATAGGTCCGGATACGCTCGCTCCGGTCGCCTGAACCTACCTGCTGTTTGCGGTCCGCAGCCAGTTTTGAATCCTGAGCCTGCTGAATAGTGTCGAGAATGCGGGTTTTGAGAACTTTCATGGCCTTGGCGCGGTTCTTTATCTGGCTCCGCTCTTCCTGGCAGGCGACAACCGTGCCGGTCGGGAGATGGGTAATGCGGACGGCGGAATCGGTGGTGTTGACGTGCTGTCCTCCGGCTCCGGAAGAACGGTAGACATCGATCTTCAAATCATCCGGGCGAATGTCTATGTCGACGTCTTCCGCTTCCGGCATGATTGCCACGGTGCAGGCGCTGGTGTGAATACGACCCTGGGCCTCGGTTTCGGGAACACGTTGCACGCGATGGGTGCCCGACTCGTACTTGAGCTTGGCAAAAACACCCACGCCTTCAACAGAAGCGATAATTTCCTTGTATCCTCCGCGTTCGGATTCGGAAGCGGAGATGATTTCGACTTTCCAGCGGTTGGTGTCGGCGTAGCGTGAATACATCCGGAACAGGTCTCCGGCGAAGAGGGCTGACTCGTCGCCGCCGGTGCCGGCGCGAATTTCCAGAATAACACTCTTGTCATCATTGGGATCTTTGGGGAGCAGTAACAGCTGGATTTCGGCGTCGAGCCGGCCCTTTTCCGCCTCCAGATTCTTCAGCTCCTCTTCTGCCATTTCTTTCATGTCGGGATCTGCCAGCAGTTCCCGGTTGTCGGTAATTTCGCACAAGACTTTCCGGTAGCGGCGATAGACTGCTACCAGTTCGCTCAGGTCGGAATGCTCACGGGAAAGTTTGCGGAATTCAGGCTGGTTCGATATGACGACCGGGTCCGAGAGCAGTGCTTCAAGCTCCTGATAGCGTCGTTCCAGTTCTTCAATCTTGTCCATCATCATACGTCGTATCCATCATCGCCGTTTTATCGGCGGCTTTTTCTTCAATTAATCTGATCAGCGGATTCACAATATAACAGGTTAACTATCCAATATACATGGTCTTATTTTATTGCAAAATAATTAGGTAGGATATGGGTCGTATTGCCTGCGCTTTTGATTTGTTTGAAGTATCGCGAGTATAGCGCATTATTACATTCTTCCCAAATAAAAAAACCGCCCATGGTGAAATCTGTTTGGGAGTAATATGATTGCGCAATCCGTGGGGATTTGGCATAAATGCTAAAGAGGATGACAATATGAAGAAATCCATTGGAGGACTATTCTCCATAGGAAAGGAGTTTCAGAAATGAACAGTCCCGGTATCTCTGCACTGGACCGAGCATTGGCAAAAGTCTGCGAATCATGTCCGGTCTGTCTTCATGCCCGCTACCATCAAAAGGGCATCGTGTATAACTTCGTCAAGAGTATCGAAACCGATATTTGCCCGTTCTGCAAAGCATACGAACGGGTGCATGGTAAAAAGGCCCACGAAAAGAGAGGGTAATTATGTCATCAGTCGTGAGGAATGATAACAGAGATGAGCGAACCCAATATGACCCGTATCGCAGAAAGGAATAAACCATGGCAAAAGGGTATCAAGGAAACAAAGACCGCCTGGAAGCGATCAGTTCTTTCGGAAAAGCTATCGGAAAACGAGCTGGTTTTAAATGTGAGTGGTGTGATGGCAAAGAGGATTTGCGAGTCTGGGATTATAAACCTGACGCACCACCCGACATGGAAACGCTGGCGCTGCTCTGTCAGCAATGCAGAAGCTGGGCGGACGGCAGGAAAGCCTCGCCAAATGAACTGCGTTCGATACGCAACGCCCTCTGGAGTGATGTGCCATCGGTATCAGAGGGGGCGGCAAGAGTATTGGCTACGTGCAAAGAGTCATGGGCCAGAGAAGCGATTGAAGAAAGCTTCATTGATGATGACGTAAAAAAAACGTTTTTTCCCTGAAATAGGGACAAAGGTAGCAGTAGCAACTTTTGTCAATCTGCAAAATATATAAAAACATCAACAAGTTACAACTAATTATCCAATAATTGTCAACTAGCGGCAATTTCCATCCTGCTTACAGATCACATCAATTACCAAAAACATCTTTTATATCAAGTATATTGCTTTTTAATAGAAGCGGCGCGTTTAATGCGTATGCCGGATTGGTAATAATGTCATCCTAACCAACAGGAGTTTCAGATGAGAACCAGAGCAAAGAGACTCACGACGCTGTACGGTATCTGTTTGCTCACCATCATCGTGCTCATATCTGCTGCAATTCCAAATGCTACGGCAGAGTCAGGCAGTAACATGGCCATACTGCGAAAGGTTATCGCGGTAATCCCGGCCGATTTACCGCCGACATATTTTCTGGACAAGCGAGGTAAACCGGCCGGCTTTGCAATTGATGTAATGAACGAATTGGGGAAGAGAAGCGGCCTCACCATTGAGTATGTTACCACGAAGGGATGGGATGAGGCGATACAGCTGGTTCTTGATGGAAAAGCCGACCTTATTCCGAGTCTGACTATCAATGAACAGCGCAAGGAAATCCTTTCGTTTACTAAGACGGTTGATTCCCTGCTTATAAATCTGGTGGTTACGAACGGAAATACATCGATTCACGGGATCGTCCCCGGACTTACTCTCGGTGTTCTAAACGGGAGTACCCCTCACAATTTTCTCAAGAAGAATCAAAGCATACAACTTCAAACCTATAATGATCTCCAAACGATGCTGTTTGGCCTGCTTGCCGGCCATGTAGATGGCATCGTCTCCTTGACAAATACCATAGTGAAGCTGGCATCCGACGCAGGTATTGAAGAAAAGATCAAGGTTGTCGGTAAACCGGTTATTGAGGCAAAGCGGGCCATCGCCCTCAGAAAAGGGGAGACCGAATTGCTCACCCGCCTCAACAGGGAAATAGAATCGTTTGTTGAAGGTGCCGACTACCGACAGCTCTACGTCAAATGGTATGGCAAACCGAAGCCATACTGGACGGCTAAAAAGGTTGGCTGGATCATGGGCGGGCTGCTGTTCGCGCTGACAACGTTTTTTTTAATCAGGAGCAGGCAGGAGGCTCAGAAATTGTTGAAAAGCCGGAAAGTTTCCAGTGAGCTGGAACAACGCCTTTCTCTTGCCACTGCTTCTGCTGAAATTGGCGTGTGGGACTGGCTCATTCCTGAAAACCACCTGATATGGGATGACAGGATGTATCGGCTTTATGGCTTACGTGCGGGGGAGTTCTCCGAAGCCTACGAAGCGTGGGTTGCCGGTTTGCACCCGGATGATGCTGAACGATGTGAAGCTGAGATCAAGGCGGCCTTAAACAGGGACCGTGATTATGATATCGAGTTCCGGGTCGTCCGGCCTGACGGTACGATTCGCAATCTCAAGGCGTTTGCCGTTGTTGAGTGGGACGACAACGGAGTGCCGCTCCGGATGACCGGAGTCAATTATGATATCACGAACCTTACGCAAACAGGCGAGGCGCTGGTTTCATCCCTGTCCATGCTCAGCGCTACCCTGGAAGCCACTATGGATGGTGTTCTTGCGGTGGACCTTGCTGGTCATATTACTCTCTGGAATCAGAGAGTAATCGATCTTTGGCAGGTGCCGCAGGAGCTCCTGAACAATAAAAACGTCGATTCGATACTTCCGCATGTTGTCGCACAAATGGCCCAGCCGGAAGAGTTTCTGGATAACGTCATGAAGCTTTACGATGATCCGGAAGCATCAAGCTGCGATACTCTGCACCTTGCTGACGGGCGCATATTTTTACGAAGTTCGCAACCGCAAAAAGTTGGTGAGACCATAGTCGGGCGTGTATGGTCTTTTAACGATGTTACCGATCTCAAAGAGGCGGAAATGGCACTGTTACAGGCAAACGCCGAAACAATTGCCGCAAATGAAACACTGAATGCAATAGTTATGGTCATGTCAGACTGGGTTTGGGAGGTTGATAGTGAAGGGCGTTACACCTACTGCTCGCCACAGGTCGAAGTGGTATTGGGGTATACTCCGGATGAAATGATCGGCAAAACCCCCTTTTACTTCATGCCACCCGAAGAAGCCGAGCGGGTGAGAAAGTTGCGAAAAGTGCCGATTGAAAACAGGGAGATCATACGGGATCTCAAAAACTGGAATCTTCATAAAGACGGCCGTCAGGTATTGTTATGCACCAATGGCGTTCCTATTGTTGATGCAGCAGGGAGTGTGGTCGGTTATCGGGGTGTCGGTAGTGACATCACTGAGCACGAACGGTATGAAATCGAACGTGAGCAGGCTCGCATCGCTGCAGAAGCTGCAAACCTTGCCAAGAGCCGTTTCCTTGCCAATATGAGCCATGAAATCCGCACTCCCATGAATGGTATCATCGGTGTGGGATATCTTGCCCTGCAGCAGGAATTAACACCGAAAATGCACGACTACCTCAGTAAAATCACCTACTCAGCGGAATCACTCATGAGAATTCTCAATGACATTCTCGATTTTTCAAAAATTGAGGCAGATATGCTTACCATCGAAGAGGTGGAGTTTTCAACGGCCAAGTTGTTGGATGCTATTACGACGTTACACGCGATAGCAGCTGATGAAAAAGGGCTCGAACTGCGTCTCCCCTCTCCGAACACACTGCCTCTGCAACTGATTGGCGATCCTCTGCGTCTCCAGCAGATTCTCAGTAATCTGATCAGCAACGCGATCAAATTTACCGCGCAAGGCACTGTTGACCTGTCTATTACTGTTACCGGCAGCAATCCGGACGAAAATCGTATCCAGCTTCAGTTCGTGGTTCAGGACACCGGTATCGGCATTGCACAGGAACAACAGGAACAGCTGTTTAGCCCCTTCACTCAATCGGATACTTCAACAACCCGCCAGTATGGGGGCACCGGCCTGGGGCTTTCCATCTGTCGCAGTCTGGTCAGAATGATGGGTGGCACTATAACTCTGCACAGTACCCCCGGGACCGGCAGTTCCTTCAGTTTCTCCTTATGGTTTGGCTATGATGCCGCAGCAACAACTCATGCCGACAGACAGAGAAATGGCAGTGTCATCATAAACGGAAGAACCGAAATACGTAATCCGGCTTCTACGGATACGGCAGTCGTTACTTCTCGCACAAGGTCAGTGCCTGGACCCTGGCCGAAGTTTCCCGGAGTACGAATACTGCTGGTTGACGACAACGAACTCAATATCTCTATGGCAACGGAACTGCTGGAACGTGTCGGAATACTGGTTACCACTGCGGCAAATGGTCGTGAAGCCGTCGAGGCCGTTACACATGCCGGGGGGAACTTTGATCTCATTCTTATGGATGTGGAGATGCCGATTATGGATGGTAGGACAGCCGCCATGAAACTGAGGGAAAACTGGAGTGCAACGCATCTACCGATAGTTGCCATGACCGCCCATGCAATGTCGGAAGAGCGGGAGCGCTGTTTGAATTGCGGGATGAATGACGTTCTAACAAAACCGGTCAATCCGACTGTACTCTTTACCATGGTGGCGGATCAAACGGCACGTGAGCCTGTTAAGGTGTATCCTATCGGCGACAATTGACCGGCAGCGTCACGGTAAAGGTCGTACCTGTGCCAATTTCGCTCTCAACCCGGATTGTGCCACCATGTTTCTTGACGATGGTGCTACTGATATTCAATCCAAGACCGGTCCCATGGCCGACCTCTTTCGTGGTAAAAAACGGGTCAAAAATACGATCAATGATTTCCGGAGGAATGCCGCATCCGGTATCCGTGACAGAGAGAGTGACCCGATCATTTTCATCTAAAGTGGTGACAGTGATACTGCCGTTGCCGGTAATGGCATGAGCGGCATTTACAAGCAGATTGGCGATAACCTGGTTGATCTGCTGGGAATTACAGATAATCATCGGAATTCTGTTCAGATGCAGCGACAGGTCGGCAACATATTTGATTTCGCTGCGCACGATATTGGCAGTACTCCGCACACATTGATTCAGGTCTGTTTCTTTCAGGCGGTCTTCATCGGCCCGGACAAAATCCTTCAAATCAAGCACTATCTGCTTGATCCGCTCAGTCCCTTCCAAAGACTCGGCAATCAGGTTTTCTATATCCTCACGTATATGTTCAATATTGAGTTTTTGTGACATCTCGTTCACCACGTGCTGTGCTTCAAACGTCCCTTCAGTGCTGACCAAACCCTGGAGCAGAGAGGTATATTGATCCAGATTTTCTACATATTTTTTCAGAGTTCCGAGATTACTCATGATAAAGCCCACTGGGTTATTAATTTCGTGGGCCACGCCTGCAGCCAGTTGACCGATCGAGGCCAGTTTGTCCTGTTGCAACAGCATGGTGTCTTTTTCCCGGTTCTTTCCGACCTCCTCCGCTACTCGTTTTTCCAACTGTTCGTTGAAAGTGACCATTTGCTCCTTGTCTTCACGCAGCATTTTCTCGTCGTGCAGCTGCCGGGCACACATCCGGAGCGCTTCAACAAGTTTTCCCGTATTGACCGGCTTAACCAGGTATTCCGTCGTGCCCAACGAGATGGAGCTCTTCAGAAAAGCTACCTCCTCATGAGCGGTCAGGAATAATATCGGAACCTGCGTGCCAGTATCAATAGTGCGGATTTCCCGCACCATGGTCAAGCCATCCATGATCGGCATATTGATGTCCGTCATGACGATATCCGGGGTAAATTCCCGATATGCCGCCACCCCTTCCGCACCGTTTTTAGCGACTATCAGAACCCCGACAAGGCGCTGCAGAAACGTGGCAAACATCTTGCGGGTGAACTCTTCATCTTCAACGTAAAGCAGAGTAAGATTTTTCAGGAATTTCTGCCCATTATCGTTCATTGTTTTTCCTCATGTATTATGGAGCCAGACATTATGTGTTCTTGATCTCTTCAATCGTCAGGTTAATAATCCGCTCCAACTCCGAGAGCATATCACGTGCAGTAGCCAAATCGCTTTCCTTTGCCGCCGTTTCGATTCTTAAACAGATGTCCCTGAGTGCCGGCGCATAGATATTGGCAGATACTCCCTTCATCGTGTGTGCCTGAGTCCGAATAGCCGCGGCGTCGTTATTTTCAAACAGCAGTCGCAGTGCATCAAGGTCTTTAGGTAGTTCCTCTGTCGTTTCGTCAAGAATTGAGTACATAAAGTCCGTATCGTTATCCATACTCTCGAGCAGTTCTTCTTTATCAAATAGTATCAGGTCTTGCATGGTATTCTCCTTCATTGATATGTTCTGCTAGTTATGTGTTCACCCAGAGACTAAACACGTTATCAATAAACGTGCCATTACAAAATGATAAAAATCTGTAAATAAATAAAGCACATCAGCTGTTAATAGCCACTGTTGTTGCAATTACAAACAAGAGACATTGGTTGACGATGACAGGCGTTATTAAACAATGTCCAAAAATATTATGCTGTTATGCTATGATGACATAGGTTGACAGAGCAACTTTCGTCTTTACAGGCAGGTAGTGAACTATCAGAGGCCGGAGTCCCTCCGATCCCCAAAGACATTTGTTGCCGAAGCGACATTTGTATCATGTTGAAAGTGCCGATATGTCAGTGTGTTAGGAAAATGTGAACCAGTGTTGTCAAAAAACGTCTCTATTTTCAATATAAGAATATGCTTATTACTTGCGCCTATCTACTTGTAATTACACACAGTCAATCATTGTTCTTGTTGGCACATAACTTGAAATACTTACTGTGCTAATGGACATAAGAGGGGGATATTCATGAAAACGGACAACCGGCTTGACCAGGATTTCTTAAAAAACCTTACCGTACTGTATGTCGAGGACGATGGCGATACGAGAATGCAGTTCAACGAGTTCCTCAGTCGCCCGGTAGGCACACTGATAACCGCTGCTAACGGCATGAAGGGATTGGAGGCGTTTAAGATGCATGTGCCGGATATTGTGATTACTGACATCCACATGCCGCAGATGGACGGTTTAACCATGGCACAGAATATTCTTGAAATGGTGCCGTCGGTGCCGATTATTGTTGTGACTGCATTTGAACAGGCCGATTATCTGAAGCGGGCGATCAATATCGGCATCGATAAATATGTCACCAAACCGGTTAACAGTTATCTGCTGTTCGAATGCCTGCTGGAGTGTGCACGCCGCCTGAGGGCCGAACAACAGCTCAAACTGCAGCATCAGCGGGAGATCCAGGAAGAGTGGTCGAAACACAACGCGACAATTGCCTCACTGGCCGGTGGCATGGCACATGACTATAAAAATCTGATACAGACTATCCTCGGCTATGCCTCACTGGTTAA
>CAIYZD010000707.1 GCA_903930585.1 uncultured Geobacteraceae bacterium
CTTGCAGAAATGTTTAACCGGCATCAAAGGACTGGACGAGATTACCGGTGGCGGTCTTCCCAAAGGGCGTCCGACTTTGGTTTGCGGTGGTGCTGGATGCGGCAAAACTTTGCTTGCCATGGAGTTTTTGGTGCGCGGAGCAATTGAGCATAACGAACCGGGCGTCTACATGTCGTTTGAAGAGAAGTCTGAAGAACTGACTACAAATTTTGCATCACTCGGTTTTGATCTGAATGATCTGGTTAGCCATAAAAAACTCTCTCTTGATTATGTTCAAATCGAGCGAGGCGAAATTGAAGAAACCGGAGTGTATAATCTGGATGGACTCTTCATCCGCCTCGGATATGCCATTGACTCCATTGGCGCAAAACGGGTAGCACTTGACACCATTGAAATGCTTTTTTCCGGTTTTTCCAACGAGATAATCCTGCGGGCTGAGTTAAAACGGCTGTTCAGCTTCCTGAAGGAAAAAGGGGTTACCGCCATTGTGACTGGCGAACAAGGGGAGCGAACCCTGACCCGTTTCGGGCTTGAAGAATACGTCGCCGATTGTGTAATATTTCTCTCTCACAAGGTGTCTGAACAGATTGCCACAAGACGCCTGCGGATAGTTAAATACCGTGGTTCTGTCCACGGCACCAATGAATATCCGTTCCTGATCGACGAGCAAGGTTTTTCAGTCATGCCCATCTCTTCGCTTGGTCTTGACCATCCGGCTTCCAATAAACGTGTCTCTACCGGCATCCCCCGCCTTGATACCATGATGGAAGGCAAAGGATACTTCCAGGGGAGCAGTATCCTGGTAACCGGAACTTCCGGATGTGGCAAATCAAGTGTAGCCGCTCATTTTGTTGATGCCGCCTGCCGGCGCGGGGAACGGTGTCTCTATTTCGCCTTCGAGGAATCCCGCACTCAGATCCTCCGTAATATGCGTTCCATTGGTATTGACCTTGAACAGTGGGTTAAGAAAGGTCTGCTTGAATTCCGAAACTCCCGTCCGACCCTGTGTGGACTGGAAATGCATCTGGTCTCCATGCACAAGGCTATAGAAGTTTTTAACCCTGCAATCATCGTCATCGATCCGATTTCCAATCTGGTTACCTCAGCCAGCGAGAATGAAGTCAAGTCGATGTTATCCCGCCTGATTGATTTTCTGAAGATGAAGGGTATCACCGCGTTATGCACCGACCTGACCGCCGCGAATGGAAGTCTGGAGCGCACTGAAATAGGCATATCATCACTGATGGATACCTGGCTTCTGTTGCAGGCAATTGAAGCTAACGGTGAGCGAAACAGAGGGCTGTACATTCTTAAATCCAGAGGTATGGAACACTCGAACCAGATCAGGGAATTCTATTTGACCGACAAAGGCGTCCAACTTCGTGATGTCTATGTCGGCTCGTCTGGTGTATTGACAGGCGCTGCTCGAATAGCCCAGGTAGCACGGGAAAAGGCGGAAAAACTGGCGCGGAGTCAAGACATTGAGCAAAAACAGCGCAATATTGAACGGAAAAAAGAAGTGATTGAGGCACAAATTGCGGCACTACGTACCGGCCTCGCTGCTGAAAAAGAGGATCTGGATCAGGCAATAGACAGAGAGAACCTGTACCAAAAGGTGCTTGATGAGGAAACACTGGCTATGGCTCAGACTCGAAAGGCGGATGACTTTGTCTCGATGAAGAAAAGTGGTTCAAAACCTGGCAAGAGAGGTGGAAAATGACAGGTGGAGCAAAGAAGAAAATGCCGGATAGAAAGGGGAAATCAGCCATAGAAACAAAAGGCTGGCAATTAAAATTATACGTCGCTGGTCAGACTCCACGGTCAATTACCGCCTTCGACAACCTGAAACTTATCTGTGAAGAACATTTGGAAGGGAAATATCATATTGAGGTGATCGACCTGTTAGAAAAACCGCAACTGGCCAAGGGGGATCAGATACTGGCTCTGCCTACCTTGGTGAGGCACCTGCCTGAGCCGATAACAAAGATCATCGGTGATCTCTCCAACACCGAGCGCGTCCTGGTGGGACTTGACATTAAACCGCTCTGCTGACTTGATATTATTGGGGTGTTGCGATGAAAACAAAGAAAATGGCCAATGATTCCTCACCGCCTGTTGATACGATAGAAACTTTAGAACGTGCCCTTCGTGAGAAGGAGAAGAATCATTATGTTCTTCGGCTCTACGTGAGTGGCATGACATCCAATTCCTTGCGGGCAGTTGAGAATGTCAGAAAAATCTGTTCCGAGTATTTGGCTGGACGCTGTCAAATTGAGATAATTGATATCTACCAGCAGCCGGCTCTTGCCAAGGAGCGACAGATCGTAGCCGCACCAACTCTGGTCAAAGAACTGCCACTGCCAATGCGCAGATTTATTGGCGATATGTCACAGACGGAGCGGATTATTCAGGGACTGGATGTAAGCACGAAGAGGTAACGCATGACTATTACAGACAAACCGGACAAGGGACTGACCGAAGTTGAGCACCTTCGTTTCCGACTTGAAGAGGCGCAACAGACTCTATACGCCATTGGTAAGGGCGAAGTGGACGCTTTTGTGGTATCCGGGGAGGATGGAGATCAGGTGTTCACCCTCAAAGGGGCCGAGACACCGTACCGGATTCTGGTTGAAACCATGAATGAAGGTGCTGCCACCCTGTGTACCGATGGCACCATCCTCTACTGCAATAAACGTCTGGCATCCCTGTTGCAAATTCCGATTGAAAGAGTGGTCGGCACACTTTTTGTCTCTCACGTTTCCCCCGCACATACATTCCTTTTCATGAGCTGGCTGGAAAAATGTTTGTTGGAAGATGGCTCCATCGAAATTAGTTTGGTATCCAATACGGACACTTTCGTACCGATACTCATTTCTTGTCATGCCTACGACCTCTCGGGCAATCGGGGGCTTAGTTTAGTAATTACCGACCTGACCCAACAAAAGCATAATGAAGAAATCATGGCCACAGAAGGACTTGCTCGATCAATTTTCGAAGCTTCCCCGGATGCAATTGGCGTTTCCCGTAAAGGCGTCCATGTTATTGTGAATCCATCGTACCGACAGCTGTTCGGCCTCGGAGATCTTACCGAAATC
>CAIYZD010000708.1 GCA_903930585.1 uncultured Geobacteraceae bacterium
AATATTTCCAGTGGAGACAGTTGTCATGAATACTTCCCAAAGCTTTTTATTGTTACGTTAGAAGGCTTGTTTTTTTATCAAAAAAATGCTCATATATCCTGTTATAGCCAGACAGAGTTGTATCGATAGGTGAAAAAAAAATGTACCAAGGAAAATTGTTCACAAGGGTTGCCCAACAGTTATTGTGCCACTGAAAGTGTGAGTTTAGCAAAAAAACTATGAAGCCTTGGGAAAGAGATGAGTTGATTCTTGCAATAAATCTATACTGCAAGACTCCTTTTGGACGAATACATGTCAGAAATCCTGAAATTATTGAGTTGGCAATGCTACTGGGCAGAACTCCTGGATCTGTTAGCTATAAATTAGCAAATTTTGCCAGTATAGATCCTTCTCTTGATCGAAAAGGGGCTTCAAATGTTAGTAGGCTCGATAAAGAAGTTTGGCATGAATTCTTTGAGGATTGGGAAGCTATGGCGTATGAAAGTGAAAAAAAGATGGCGGCAATACGAGGAACTGAAGCAGATATTTTTAACCAGAATATCCTCGAAGGAAAAACAAAAGATGCAATCGTCAAGTTAAGAGTGAATCAACATTTCTTCAGAAAAATGATTCTTGCTGCCTATAACTCGAAATGTTGTATTACAGGTCTGCCGCTTGAAAAACTTCTTGTAGCAAGTCATATTGTTCCGTGGGCGAAAGATTCCAAAAATCGACTTAATCCTACCCCGAAGCGGTGTTTTTTAGGAACCTGGTCTCGATATCAGTTCGATTGATGAGCGATCGTTACTCATCGAGAAACTGAGGGAAATCCATCTGAAGGGCTGGATTCGTTCAAGAAAACTGGGCAGAAACGGTGTCACATTACCCTGTGAAGCTCCAAATTGCGGAGGGATGACACTTGAGGCCGGACTTGATATTTAAAGTACCTGCAGGCAATGGCAGAAGGCAAGGTATATTATGACCCAGGCATCAAACTTGAGAATGCCTCAAAACGGCCACGCACGAAACAGCGCAGTCAGTTTCGCATAAAGTCAGCCAATTTACCTGCGCTCTATCACCGTATGGATATTGTTGACTTGCGCGAGGGATAAGCATGTATTTTATTGTCGCGCCTGATGAGCGGGGAGGTGGTGGTATGATATTTGAACAATATTCTATTGACACAATTGGCCCGAATAAAGGGTGTTGCGTCCATAACTTGTGTCCATAACTCCCGGGATAAATCTCTAAGCTATTGTTTTAAAGTATTTTGCAATATTGACGTTGTTTATCAAAATGTCAATAAATTGTTACCCAATCTCCTTCGTTCCCTTCGATGAAAGAGCCCTCTTGACCATTTTCTCGACGTTTGCTTCCATATTTACTGGTAACAACTCAATGTCAGGGTGATTTTGGGCATAAACACGAAAAATTTCGTCGGCAAATGACTGGCCGATAGCCGACACCCCGTCAAAGTCAAAAATGACGTGGTTGAACCTCTCTATGCGAGCCAACAGCCTTTTCGCCTGGGATCGAGAGACAAGTTTCTCATTTTCATATTGCGCTAAC